>JBJTVM010000067.1:0-8961 GCA_046081205.1 Pseudanabaena sp.
TCTTAATTAGGTTTATATTCGGGTTAGTTATTAATAGTTTTTCTCAGTAATTATAAATTTGCTTTATGCTGGCTCCATTCTTAATCATGTTCCGAGAGGGCGTTGAAGCGGCTCTAATCGTAGGTATTATTGCTAGTTATCTTAAACAGACTGGGCGTTCCCACTTGATGAAGATGATTTGGATGGGAATAGGCTTGGCAACTTTACTCTGTTTTACTATTGCATTTATATTGCAAATAGGTCGCCATGAGTTTCCCCAAAAGCAACAGGAACTGTTTGTTGGTGTGATTTCGGTCTTGGCAGTAGTTGTTCTAACTTGGATGGTGTTTTGGATGCGGCGGGCAGCGAGATCGATCAAGGGAGAACTCGAATCTCAAGTTGAGTCAGCCATTCAATCAGATCAACGGGCGGGAGATAAATGGAGCCTTGCTTTGGTAGGAATGTCTTTTTTGGCAGTAGCTCGCGAAGGTTTAGAGTCGGTAGTATTTCTCCTAGCAACATTTCAGCAGAATCTTGGTATTGAAGTTCCGATTGGTGCATTCTTAGGTTATGCTGCCGCGATCGCTGTGGGTGTCGGTATCTATCAAGGCGGCATTCGCATTGATCTCAAGCGCTTTTTTAAGTGGACTGGTGGATTCATTATTTTGGTCGCCGCAGGGCTATCAGCAGGAGCAATTCGGGCTTTTCACGAAGCAGGTGTCTGGAATTTGCTGCAAACAGTCGTATTTGATGTGAGCAATATATTACCTAACTATAGTGTTGCAGGCACAATCCTGTCAGGACTTTTCGGCTATAACGATGCACCAACTTTTAGCGAGGTAATTGCTTATTTTGGCTATTTCATTCCAACGATGTTTCTGTTTTTAGCTGGAAGTAAGGCTAAGCGGAAAACTAAACCTAGATATCTTTAAGCATGGTTGAAGCCGAAGCAATCTAAGTTTGTTTGATGCAAATTTACAAGTTCAAATTTATAAGTTCGATTCTCAGGATAATTTTCAATTATGAATAAGGTGAACAAATTTTCCATGCTTACTTTTAGAAGCAATTTCAAAAGACTATATTTACCTACAACAATTTTGGTGATTGCGATTGGTACAGGTTCTTGTTCAACCTATCTGTCGAACGATCAGCAAGATGCAACGGTTAAAAAAGTTTCCGTAACCGCAACAAGTAAAGGTTGTGAACCGAATCAGGTTGAGACTACCGCAGGTAAAACTACTTTTGTAATTACCAATAAAGGTAATACTCCATTGGAGTTTGAAATTCTTGCTGGTGTGAAGGTGATCGAAGAGCGTGAGAACATTGCTCCTAGTTTTGTCCAAGAGATGAAAGCCAATTTGGAAGTAGGTGAATATGATCTCATTTGTGGCAAAATCGGTCTACCCAAGGGCAAACTCATCGTCAAGGCTGCTCCCAAAGAGGAATCTACTCAAGCCAAATCGTCTGTAGACCAAAACAAGTTAGTTGGGGCGATCGCTGAATATAAAGTTTATGTCTTACAAGAAGTCGATCAACTGGTTCCTAAGACCAAAATCTTTACTGATGCTGTAATTGCCAATGACATTCCCGCAGCTCAAAAAGCCTATGCAGAAGCGCGTGTGCATTGGGAAAGAATTGAGCCGATCGCTGAACTTTTCTCAGATCTTGATACTAGTATTGATGCTCGTGCCGACAAGTTCACCAAGAAAGAACTTGACCCCGAATTCACAGGTTTCCATCGGTTAGAGAAAGCGCTATTTCAAGAAAAGACCACAGCGGAGATGGCTCCAATCGCCAAAAAGCTCATGACTGATACTTTGGAGTTACAGAAGCGCATTAAAGATCTCGTGATCGAGCCAAAGAATATGGTGGGTGGAGCTTCAGTCTTAATAGAAGAAGTTGCGGCGAACAAAATCACTGGTGAGGAAAATCGTTATGCCCATACTGATCTTGTAGATTTCCAAGCCAATATCGATGGTTCCCAAAAAATCGTGGATTTGCTCCGTCCCTTAGTGCAAAAAGCAAATCCTGAGTTTCTCCCCAAGGTTGATGCAAATTTTACTAAGGTTAATCAGAGTCTCAGTAAATACAAAACGCTTGAGGGTGACTTTATGTCTTATGAGAAGTTGACTGAATCTGACAAAAAAGACTTGAAGGCAGTGTTGGCATCCTTGTCTGAAGATCTTTCAAAACTTCGTGGCATTTTGGGTGTTGATTAATTTTGCCTTAGTTCACTGGAGAAACTACTATGACTATTAATTCCCCCACCATTGAGAAGGTTGTTCCTCGGATGAGTCGGCGCAATTTTCTATTGGCGATCGCAGGTGCAGGTGTAACTACAGCATTAACTACTTATGGATACAATGCCCTAACCCATGAAGGTTCTGAAACTCGTCCTGAAACTGAACAACTTGTTCCCTTTTTAGGACTACATCAAGCAGGAATCCTCACGCCTGCGCCTGCATCAGCTTTGATTGTTGCCTTTGATATCACTGCCAATAACAAAGCAGAACTAATCCAAACTTTTAAAACTCTAACCGAACGCATTAAATTTCTGATGGCAGGCGGTACGCCACCAATTATCGATCCGAAGTTTCCGCCCAATGATTCAGGGATTCTTGGTGCTAAGGTTTATCCTGACAACTTGACGATTACAGCGGCAGTTGGAAGTTCATTATTTAGCGATCGCTACGGCTTAACCAAGCTCCGTCCAAAACATTTACGCGAAATGACCAGTTTCCCAAATGATGAACTCAAGCCTGAACTATGTCATGGCGATCTGCTACTTCAGTTTTGTGCTAACCATGCTGAAACTAATCTCCACGCTCTACGCGACATCATCAAAAATCTACCAAGCTCTCTAGTTGTCCGTTGGAAAATTGAAGGATTTCAGCAACCAAATACCCTCAAAGGCAAAAATCGCACTTCGGTAAGAAATATGCTGGGCTTTAAAGATGGCACAGCAAATATTGATGTCAACGATCAAAAATTAATAGAGCGAACTGTCTGGGTAACCTCTAACAGTGATGAACCTGCATGGACAACTGGAGGCACTTATCAAGTAGTCCGCATTGTCCGTAATCGTGTCGAATTTTGGGATCGAACTCCACTACAAGAACAAGAGCAAATCATTGGACGCAAAAAAGATACGGGTACACCATTAGGAATGCAAAAGGAGCAGGATATTCCTCGATATGATCAAGATCCCAAAGGTAAACAAATTCGACTTGATGCACATATTCGTCTAGCTAATCCCCGTAATTCTGAAGAGAGCTTAATTTTGCGGCGTGGGTTTAATTATTCGCAAGGAGTCGATAAGGCTGGACAACTAGATATGGGTTTACTGTTTGCCTGTTTCCAAAAAGATTTAGACAAAGGATTTATCGCTGTTCAAAATCGACTGAATGGTGAGCCACTCGAAGAATATATCCGTCCTGTTGGTGGTGGTTATTTCTTTGCTTTGCCAGGAGTAACAAACTCAGACAGTTATCTCGGTAAAACTTTGCTAGAAGCTTAAGTCTTGTTGCTATTTCCAACAAATAGCCAAGGACATAATGTCCTTGGCTATTTGTTGGCTTAAATTTGAGTGTCAATGTAATTATGAATTTTTGTCTATTATTGAGAATACAAGTCTTGTGATTAGACTTATATCAAGACAAACAGTATTAACAATAGACTAAATCTAATATCAATACAGGTTCAGAAAAATATCCCATCTTTAGGCTTGCTTGTTTACAGCCTTCATTGAAATTGATGCTTCAGATGGGGTTTCTTATTCTGAGTCTTACAATCAAAAGCAAGCTTACGAATTTAGTCAAAGTATATACTATATAAGTAAGCTTAAGATAATGGTTATTTACGTAAACATATAGATTTAGAAAGCTTGATTTGGATTTAAAATTAATGCTAAACCTTATAGACTTAATCTTTTCGTTATCGAACGAGTCTATTGGCTCTCAGTGATTAACAGATTTGCTGTAAGCAATTACCCGTAGTTTCGAGCAAAAAGAGCAGTTTATTCGTCGTCATCATCCCTGTCATCATCATCCTTGTCGTCATCTGCATCTTTGGGGCTGTCCAAATTATCTTGATTACCTTGACTTTCCTGAATATCTTGATTACCTTGACTTCCTTGGATATCCTCAACTTTAGGTTGTTTAGTTGGAGGACTTTGATCAAGGCTCGCCTGACCAGGAACAAGATTATCAATAATATTTTGGGTAGGTAAGGGAGAAGCAAAGCTTCTCAACAACGGACTTGTTTTAGAGATTTCTCTCCACTCATTTAGATTCATGCGTCTGACAACAGGAGGAGTTGTGGAGTTAGGCTTAACAATTACTTCTTCACCAGTTAACAAAATAATTTCTTTCGACTGATTGGCTAGCTTGACTACCACCGTCCCTTCCCAAGAGAAAAACCTAACACCTTTGCTGAGGTCTTTAGGAATTTCGACATAGGCTGTTGTCCCTCGAATTGTAGCTGTAGCATAGGCTGTAGATATTTCAGTTGGGACTTTTAAACCTGGTTTTACCCAAGTGAGCATCTCGCCCTCGGTAAGATTAAGTCGATTGTTTGGTTTAATCTGTACAGTTGAGTTACCACCAATCCGCAATCCTATCCCATTATCGAATTCGATTTGAGTCCTTCCTTTTCCTTGTGTTCGCACTTTATCAGCCACATATAGCCCCATCCCAAGGTTCGCATCAGTTTCTTTGTTATCTTTCTTTGATATTACTGACACTGGCTTTTCTTCAACCAATGATACTTTCGCGATCGCCTTCTCTTGAATTGCTTTAGGCTGAGACGTAGCAATCGCTACAGAAGCATTAGGTGCTGAAGGTGCAGAGTTTGGTTGAGATTTGCAGCTAACTAGAGCGATCGCCACAACAGAAATCAACACGGAAATTTTCATTAAAATATCTTAACCCAAGGTTTACTGTATTCTCACAGATATTGACAGAGTTACGACAAGAAGGTTGCAAGTGAACTTTATATCTAAAGTCAAAATATCTAAAGTCAAATCTTTATTTCGATTTTGCCAGAGCCATAGCAAAATGAACAATTTTCTTCGTGTTGAACTTCACCAGAGCAATCTCGGATTGATATATAGCCCTTGCCTTCACAATGGTGACAAGGTTTAGTGGGTTGGAGAGAAGAGTGATCGCTTGCTGATTTTTGGAAATGATTGTGCATAGTTATAGCATCATATCTCAATGAGATAACAAGAATTAGCGAAAAGACTCATACTGGGGTGGCACTGGTCGCACAGAAATCTTATCACTCCATTGGAATTGGTCCTTATTTTTAAAAGCAACCCAATACACATGATAAATTTCTAACCAATCATCGCGATCGCGTACCCAAGTTTGTAATAATGCTTCACCCAGATAATCACCAGAAAAATGCGATCGCATTTTTCCATAGGTTTCATCATCAGCAAAAGGTATAGATTGGTCATCTTGCCAATTATAGAGTCTTGCTTCCTTTTCATCTAGCCATAATAGCCCTGACAAAAAAAATACCTGGTCAGTTTTCACCTTGTACTTTTTACGGTTAATAAAGTCTTCTACAGAAAGCGTTATTGTCATGGTAATTCACATTCTGATGTAGTACTTTTTAATTCATATAGCGTTTTTCAATCAAGCGAGGTACAGAGGTTTGTCTCCCCGCCTTCGGCGGGGAAACAAACCTGTACTTCACTAGCCTGATATAGGCTATATAGCACTTTACGCTTAATTTAAACCCAGAAATATTTTTGAAAGTGGCACAAAGCGCCACTTTCAAAAATATTTCTGTACTACTAAAAGCCTCAATAGGCTGTAGAGTTAATTCATGGAGATTTGAGTCTCATTCTTTATGGAGTAAGTTTCCCAAATTAGAGCTACTAAGTACAGAAACCCAATTAATCCTGCTCCAAAAATCAAACATTTGGAAATCAGTGAGTTAAAAGTATATAGAGGATGATTTTCGAGAGCTTTATGTAATCCTGCATGAATAATCAAAAACAAGCTAAAGATAATTCTTGTCCACTTCTTAACTTTCAGATTTTCATTAAATCCTAACCAAAAAATAATCGTAAATAATGGAACATGGGCAACCACAAAAGTGTTTGCTGCAATTTGTTCTGGGAGGTTGTTCAAAATATAGAGAAGATGCCACTCTGACTGGGTAACAGCATCTAGTTCATGGGTGGAAAGTGTTGCTAAGCCTAAATTAAAAAGCAGATTTTTCATATTTGAGAGCCTTCAAGAGATGAAACTTCTCCAAGAAAAAGATACACTTGTTGACTTGTTTTCAGTGGGCATTTTATTACAAGCTAAGATTAATATGGATGATACAATGAAAAATGTATGTAACTGGAGATAGTCATGGTTCAAGCAACAGAATATCTTTATGTTGTCCGAGATGACGAGATTCTTCATGGAGAACCGATTATTCGAGGTACTCGTACACCTGTTAGAGCAATTGTCGAGACTTGGCGTTTAGGAATTGCACCAGAAGAAATCCCTAAGGGATTGCCTCACCTTACTCTAGGTCAGGTATTTGGAGCTTTGACTTACTATAGCGATAATAGAGATGAAATCAATCGATATATTGAGCGAAACCGTATCCCTAACGAATTAATTGACCCATTGGTTAGAGATCTGTGAGCAACTTATTAATTTGTTTGTATTTTGATGAGGATGTCAATGTCTTGGTAGCAGAATTATTGCGTGTAAGAGGCTTTGATGTTACTACTGCAAGAGATGAAGGACAACTCCGAGCATCAGATGCAGAACAACTTGCCTATGCAGTAAGACAAGAAAGAACACTGATTACCCATAATAGAATTGACTTTGAAGAACTTGTCCAAAGTTACTTTGATTCAGGACAAACGCATTACGGTGTAATTTTTGCTGTTCGTCGCTCACCACAAGAGATCGCACGGAGACTAATGGTAATTCTCAATCAAGTTACTTCAGAAGAGATGCAAAATCAGGTTCGATATATTTGATGATTGTTCATTTTATGTGCTAAGAGAAACCTATTCCAAATCGACTAAACTCAATCTTGAGGTTTGTTCTTTCTTGCCTAGAGAGACTTCTAGCTTTTTCAGAAGCTCGGCAGTTACTTCAGCAAAGGCTTTTGCGCCGCCTGAGTTGGGATTAGATAAAGATGCGGGGATGAAATTATCTACAGCTTTAGCAATATTTAAATCATTGGGGATTTTAGTTTTAAAAATCTTGGCAGTACTAAAGTCTGCGGCTACGCGATCCATTACTTTTTGGTAATATCTGCTCAGGGTAAAGCCAGCCGACATACTGAAGACAATTCCCAAAAGTTGGATATTAACCGAATTGTCTTCTCGATAAACTTCACGTAGTCTCTCAATCCTTCTCTCTAATAGCTGTATACCTACTACAGAGAGAGGCTCAGGTCTTGCAGGCATTAGATAAAAATCACTTGCCACAATACTACTGCGCGTAATTAAGTTATAGCCAGGGGCACAATCGAGAATGATGAAATCATAACTTTTTAGAGCAGGAGCAAGGATTCCTTTAATTAAGGTTTGCTCGAACTTACTCCAAGTTTGCTGAAAGGTTTGCTTTTCTTCGTATAGGAGCGATCGGTTATAGAGCATTTCTGATACGAGAAACTCATC
Source organism: Pseudanabaena sp. (assembly GCA_046081205.1). Taxonomy (GTDB): domain Bacteria; phylum Cyanobacteriota; class Cyanobacteriia; order Pseudanabaenales; family Pseudanabaenaceae; genus Pseudanabaena. The sequence goes on from JBJTVM010000067.1 coordinate 7,622, forward strand.
GTATAGGTCAATATCGCCAACTAAGAGATCCAAGCCTTGAACTTTGCAGACATGGGGAATTACGAGATCCTTGATTTGGTATACTTTTTCCTCTGGATTATTAATTTGGACACCGTAACGCGCGATCGCTTGGCTGACTAGATTTCGCAATGTGCGATTTTCTTTGCGGCATTTAGCAAACTCGGCTGGTGAAATCATGCTGAGCGTAGCGCTAATTTGGGTATCTAAATCGACGACTAAAACTTTTTTGCGGTGGATTTTCGCCAAGCAGGTGGCAATATTGACAGTTAAGGTGGTTTTACCGACTCCACCTTTCATATTTACTGTTGCTATTACTTTTCCCATTACTTTCAATATCCGCAAAAATATAGTTTTAAAGATTTTTAAAGTGAGGCTGTCTGAGCCTAAAACCTGAGCCTAAACTATGAGAGCCTTTACTTTTTGATCATTTTGAGTGAATTAACAATACATTATTAGACCGCCAAGTAATCGGTAAAAAATCATCACTATATCTAAATCACCTCTATATCTATATTTATCCCCAGAGTTACCTCTAGTTACCTCTATTTGTTGTCTAGTAGTTCTAGTTTAAATTTGGATTAACCACCTGTCCTCTAGTAGGGTCAGGAATAAATAAGCCTAACCGTAGCGATCGCAATACTACTTCCCAGACTTGGCGCATCTGCTCTTCGCCCTCTGTCCAATAGTCAAAGGTAAAGAGGACTTGAACGTTACCACCAATGCCAATCAGGATGCGAGAGGTGGCTTCCCGTTTCTCAGTGGCATCAATGTAGCGCAGATCTGTCCATACGAGCTTCATGCCGTCTCGATTAGCGCTAGTGATTTTACCTTTGGCAAGAATTTCGCGATCATCATTATCAAGGATTTGTTGGAGGGCTTTTTTGAGGGGAAATGTGTTCCAATCGTGGGGGGGTAAGCGATTAAAGGACATTTCTAATGCGCCTGTATCGTCGGTTGGCTCAAAGTCATGGAAGCTAACAGACTTTTCTTTAAACTTGACAATCCAATCCTTAGGAAAATCAAATCTCACCGCTCCACGATCAGCAACAAAGATTTTGTATCCTTCTTCTGACTCCCAGCTATGATCGCTACGTAAAGTTAAGTCTTTTTTTCTCATATTTTTATAAAAGTAGAGGAGGACGCTCTGAGTCCTCCTCTACTTTATTTTATTTTTTCATAAAAGCCAGCAATTCTCATTATGAAACCGATTTTAATAATGAGCATTGCTTTATTTTTGGGAGAATGCGGGTAAAACAAAGGCGATCGCAATACCACCGATTACCAAAATCTCAAAGATAAGTAGAATCGTGCTAGAGGGT
>JBJTVM010000068.1:0-9696 GCA_046081205.1 Pseudanabaena sp.
CCCCTCAAGCCTAAAAAACACGGTCGTCTACCTAAAAGCATTTTTCGCCTTGGTTTTGATTTCCTGCGTCACATCATCTTTGACTTACATCTCAATTCTCAAGCCTTCTTTAACTCCATTAAATTTTTGTCCTGTACTTAGGAATTGGTATTAACTATTCAACTATTTGAACCTAAGAGACTTTCATGATACAGCTAAGGAAATATAACCCTGAAGATTGGGATGCAATTGCAGATATTCACGATAGAGCAAGATTAGACGAATTGAGAGCTTCAATTGGTGTTGAAGCATTTCTCCCATTGTCGGCTACATTTGAGAATGAGGAACTATTTGAGGGAGAAGTTTGGGTTGCTTGCGATCATGAAACTGTCGTTGGATTTATCGCTTTTGCCGATGATGAAGTGACTTGGTTATATGTGTCACCTGATTATTATCGACAAGGTATTGGGAAAAAGTTGTTGCGTCAAGCGATTGATCGGTGTGGAAAGACTGTATCTACATCTGTACTGAGTGGTAATGATGCTGCCTTACATCTTTATCTAAGCGAGGGATTTAAGATTATTGAGACGAAGACAGGAAAACTTAATGGAAATGAGTCTTTCCCTGCAACTGGACATATTCTTGAGCTTAATAAGCAATTGTTAACTACTGATTTTTAAGTGTCTGTGCAAAATAAGTTAACAAAAACCTTAAAGCTGTGACCCTGCGGGTCGCAGCTTTAAGGTTTTTGCTTTCGTCGAACTAACGTAAGTTCGATATAGCCATTTGCGGCGTGCTTCGCACGCCGCAAATGGCGAAGAATGGTAAGAATCGCGTAGCGATTCTTACCATTCTTCGATTTCGTCGAACTGGCGTTAATTAATTATGCTCAGCTACTTATAGAACTTCACACCCCACAGATAAGGATGCTCATAGAGCCTGTTGATGATTTAAAAAAAACTTACATTGCTACAACCTCAAACTTGTTGGCTGTCCCCAAATAATTTTTTCGTGGGTATAAACGACCATCCCTGGTTTCGCGCCTTTGGGCTTAAACACATATTTGGGAGTCGTGCAGACTACGGGGACTTGATCGCTTTGTCGAGCGCGACTGTAATAGGCGGCGTAATTAGCAGCAGTTTGCAGATCTTGATCATCAGCGATCGCACCCGCAGGTAGGCGCAGTAACACATGACTGCCAGAAATTTCTTGAGCATGGAGCCAAAGATCATATTCCCCTGCAATACGGAAGGAAATCAAATCATTTTGATAATTGTTTCTGCCCACCCAAACTTCAAACCCGTTAGGAGTAGTGAAGCGATGACAATCGGGAATCTCTTCTTGTTTAATGCGATTGCTTTTATTTTTGCCCCCTTTACTATTTTTTGCGCGTTGAGCATACTCGGCAGTGACTTTGAGATAGCTCTGCTGAGATAGTTCTGTGCGAACTTCCTGTAACGCCGATAGTTCACTCTGTTCCAATAAACTCACAGCAGTAGCAACTTGTTGGAGATAAGCAATTTCCTGTTGGACAACTTCTAAAAGTGGAGCGATCGCTAGGGCTGCTCGTTTTTGTTTTTGATGGTTCTTATAAAAAGATTGAGCATTCTGTTGGGCATTCAGGGTAGGATCAAGGGGAATCAGCACTGATTTTTCTGTGTGAAAATCGGTGAGTTTTATCTCTTTCATACCAATTTCCCAGAGATGTAAATGCGCCATCAGCAAATCAGCCTTATCTTTGAAATCATCAGCTTGAGTAGAAAGTTGCAGACGTTCTAGAAATTCATTCTCTTTAATCGTTAACTTCGCTAACTGATTTTGAATTGCTTGACTAATTTGTTGGTGCAATTGCTGAAAGGCAACTTGTCCCGTTTGTTGAGAATAGTAGCGATCGCAGAAGTCATTAACTGATAATAGCAAAGGGTTTAGATCCCCCCCAGCCCCCCTTGTAAAGGGGGGAGAATTATCTTTTTCCCCCTTTACAAGGGGGATTGAGGGGGATCTTTCACGGCTCAGGTTAGGGGTGAGTGCATATCCTTTTCCTTCTACATGTGGATAGAATTGCTTTTGCTCAATACAGGTCAGCCACAATTGCCAAGCTTGATATAGTGCTTCCCATTCAGAAAGCTTTAAATCATCAACATTTTGCTCGCCATTGATATTAGATATCGCCAATAGCGATCGCACTAGCGATGAACTAACTCCACGATAATTACTGAGTAAATTGCGCTTAATCTCCTTGGGAATCAAAATCAAGCGATCGCGCCATGAGTCAAAGGATTCACTCAAACTAGGAATGGCTTCGAGTAATGCTGGGGGTAATTCGTAGCGATCGCCTGTTTGGATTGGGCGAACTCGTGACTGCTTGCTACTAACTTGGTGGGCGGCGGTGACGATTTCGCCGTTGGCGTTGACGAGAATGGCGTTGCTATATTTCCCCATTACTTCTAGATACAGATGCCATTGCACCTCGTCATCAGGGCGCTTAGCAAATTGCAGATCAACGACGCGCTCCCAAGGGCTAATTAATTGCACAGAAACAAGGGCAAATCCAGCAACTTGATGCAAAATTTGTTGGCTAAAGGTGAAAGTATCAGGCTGCTTTGGTGGTGGCGCACTGAGATGTAATCTGGATGCTTGCGGATGCCAAGATAACAATAGCCACTGTTTCTTTTCTAAAGTTCGTAATTGTAAATGAATCGTGTGGCGATCGCTTTGATGTACCTGCTCTAGTCTTGCAGGCACACAAGCTGTATTTAGCTCATGGGTCAAAGCTACAAGGGTGGTTAGGTCAGCAGGTTGCATTGTCTTAATCTCATATTTATAGCAATTTACAAAAGTGTTGCCACACTTCTGTAAATTAAAAAACAAACCCTGTAAGGGTTTTGAAGGCACAAAACGACGTAACCAATTGGGATTTCATAAAATTAGAGTGGACGCAAAGCGCCCACTCTATGGCTAGACAAAGGAGCGCTCCAAGCACCTTTGTTGATTAATTATTTGTCAGGATCATTGCGTGGGCGGATTTGTTCAGCTTCAGGACAATCATCAGAAATAGGAATATCGTGGGATGACATTCCTGTTTTGGCAAATGAAGATAATCTTTGAGTAACAGCACCAATACTCTCTAATCTGACCATTTCTTCCCAAGAGCAAACCTCGTCGTCATCCTCAGTCTCGTAACGAATTGTTACCACGTCACCTTCAATATCCAATATCTTAGCTCTTTCTAGCCAACGTCCCTGATCCCTCAGGTAAATCCAAACATCGCTCTTGGCTTCACAAAGTTGATATATTTTGCGATGTAGCATTCGCTTATGTCCTCAGGGTTACATAATTTTTAAGGTTAGAGCATACCTTAATAAGGTAAAAAACTAACCATTATCATTGTAAACGACTACACAAGTATTTGAAATTTTTTAAACTTTAGTTATGGATAAAAATTTAGTTAAGCTCAGTAAATTTGTGAGCCTTGTCTTGCGACATCAGCCAGAGGTTATAGGTTTAAAGTTAGACGAAAATGGCTGGGCAGAGGTCGATCGCTTCATTGAGCTAGCAAAACAGAATGGCAAAAATATCTCCCTAAATGTTTTAGAGGAAATAGTTGAGACAAATAATAAAAAGCGATTTGCGTTTAATGAGGACAAGTCTAAAATTAGGGCTAATCAAGGACATTCCATTGAAGTGAATTTAGATTTATTACCCCAACAACCTCCTGATCAGCTATTTCATGGGACAGCAACCAAATTTATTGAGTCCATTCGTCAACAAGGATTAATCTCAGGCAGCCGACAACATGTGCACATGTCAAGTGATGAAGCTACTGCGATTAAAGTTGGACAGAGGCATGGTAAGCCTGTAGTTTTAAAAGTTAAGTCAACAGCCATGCATCAAGATGGTTTTTTATTCTTTTGCTCAGAAAATTCAGTATGGTTAACAGATTTTGTGCCACCACAATATCTGGAATTTCCCATCGAATAATCAGTGGCGTACCATTAATTATTCAAAGGGCAGAGCTTAGCGTAGCTCTTTGAACTGAATAACCACACGACGATTAAACGCTTGATCGGTTGCTGTAATATCTTTACGCAAAGGTTTCAACCAAGATAAAGCCTCAAAAGTAACTTTGTAATTACCATCTAAGCCGCGATCGCGTAGTAAGTTCACGACTTCATTGGCTCTCGCTTGTGAGAGGTCAAGATTATAGTCGTAATCACCCATTTTGTCGGCATGACCACTAACTTGGATAATTCCGCGTTTTCCTTGGATTTTTGACCAGAAATTATCAATTTTAGCTTCTTCACTAGATATGAGTTGCGACGCATCAGAAGCAAAGAAAACTACTACTTCTACATCTGGATTCGTAATGGGCAAAATTGAGCTACTAATGCTGCGATCGCCATTTCTATTCTGTATGGAATTCGGGTAATTTTTAAGCCCATTGTTGGGGGTATTGTTGGGAATATTTTTGGCATTATTTAAATCACTAGAACTAGCATTTTTAGGAGAATTATCTGTAGTGAGTTTCTCGGAATTATTGCTAGAACTATCTCCAGTTAACGTTTTAGGACTATTTCCGACTACTTTGCCAGAATTATTGAGTGAACTATTCTCGTTATTGCCAATGTTGCCGATATTATTACTAGATGTGTTAGATGATTTGTCTATTAGTTTGTCAGAATTATTACTAGATAGATTGTCAGGCTTACCATTTAGCTTATTAAGATCTTTACTAGTTGCTGGATTGTTTACTGTTGTTGGATTGGTTGCTGTTGATGGATTAGCTGTTGTTGTTGAGTTGGCTGTTGTTGTTGGATTGGCTAATTTATTAGAGTTCTGATTGTTAGACTTGGGATCGCTAGCGCTAGTTAGCATATTGTTAGGTTTATTTGCAGAATCTGGCTTTGGCTCAAGTACTGATTCTTTAATCACCTTTGGCACTGCCTGATTTTGCAATTTACTATCATCCGATCGCTGAATTAAAATGCCAAAAGCGATCGCTGTCCCAATAAAAGCCCCACCAATCAACAAGCCCGCCAATATTTTCCATAGGCTGCTCGGAGCCGCGATCTGATTATTGGCAACTGCCTGCTTTTGTTCGACTAGTGCTGACGCTTGTTCATTTTCCTGAGCTTTAATCTCAAAATCGAAAAGCTGTTTCTTCACAAAAGGAGCGATCGCCATGGCTGTTCCGACAACTACCGCTTGGCGAATGCGTTGATTGCCCACCTCTAGCTCAAACCATTGGGAATCATCGCGCATTAGAAAATCAACTTTAGCAGGCAACCCCTTAGGATAGGATTTGACACAATTGCCTTGATCGTCATAAATTGAGCCACGATCAGCAACAACTTGGTTCTCATTGACTACTTCCGCAAAAATCTGCGAAAGACTATTCATTTCACTGGCAATTTTATAATCCCAAATATCAATATCTATGCCCGTATCAAAGTCATCTAACTCTTGCAACTGATAGCGATCAATATCATTCCCAATCCCAATCAAGATCAGCTTTAAATAGTTTCTTTTCCCAACTGCAATTTCTAATGCTAGTTCCTTAGTATAGTTCTTGACCTGTTCTAAATCATCAATCCTGCCATCAGTCAAGAATACATACAGACCTTGCTGGGCTTGGCGATATTGATTTACGAAATAAGCGATCGCAGGTAATAGCTTTGTGGTCTTACCCAGCTTAAAAGTTGCAGGTCCCGCGATCGCTAATTGCTGACAACTTGCATGATCAAACTCCCCTAACACCTGAACTTCATCACCTTCACCACAACCCCAATAGATGAGCGAAGTCTTCCCAGTTCCGTCCAAACTGCCAGCCAAATAAGCTGTAAAGTCTTGAACCAATGGCTGCAAGATATTTTCCGTATAGTTAATCTCATAGCCACGTTCTTGAATCTCTGCAAATGCGCCACGCTCAATCTTACGAATTGGTTCTCCATCCTCTAAATAAGCTCGCAATCGCCCCTGCTTAATATAGTTAGTCAATAGTTCAGGATCAACACGCGCTTCCACCTTGCGCCCATAAGCACGTTTCATTGAGGCGCTAGCATCTAGAGCCAGACCAGTTCGCCAACCTTCGGCAAATTTCCCCTGCGGCTCCATAGCGATCGAGAATTCTACTCGACATTCAGCAGATCCAGAAGTTGTCTCTGGGATAGCTCGCCAAACGTTCACTTCACCAAACTCGGCAGCTACCAAATTAGCTGGCATTTGCCAGTTTTTTGATTCAGTTCTTAATTCGTTCTTGCCTTTATTATCGATTTTATTGTCGATTTTATTTTTTATTTCACCATTATCTGCACGTTCTAATTCAATAGGCTCGGAATTATTTTCATGTAGCATGGCATTCTACTTCTCTTGCTTTGATTTTTAATTATCTAAATAACCTAGCTTCCTTTTAGAAAGGGGTTGCTATGTACACACAAGGCATTGCTATCTGTATTTCAATGGCGGATTCCCCAATCCCCCTTATAAAGGGGGAGAGAATTTTCTTCTTCCCCCTTTATAAGGGAGATTGAGGGGGATCTTTGGTAGCTCACGATATAGTGGATAATTTATATGTACAAGTCTTCTAATCTTCCCTCTGTATAAGGGAGAATCAAAAGGGATAATTCATACGAAATCCACAACATCTTTCCATTGTTCAGATTCCGTAATCAGAGGAGCCTCTAGCTCCAGAGGCAGCGCTTCCGTAATGTCTTGCGTCACGTTTCCACCCGAAAACTCTAGGGTAAACCCTGTAGAGCCAGCAGGTAGCTTGAAACGCATCAACGCAGGTACACCAAAGTTATATTCTTCGCAAACCACTCCTGTCTGATTTAGAATCCTGCCATAATGAGTGACTATCGTTTCCGCAGAGACAAACTCTTTGAAAATCTGTTCTAAAATCTGAATGTCATCTGCAACTTGATAGTCCCATAGGTCAATTTCCCGACCTGCGGCATCTTTGACAAAGCTACCTTCAAACATATTATCTAGTTCTTCTAGTTGCTTTTCATCAATCTCTTTGCCAACACCAATCAACAAAAATTTGATAAATGGTTTAGTTTGATCGGCAATTTCTAGCGCATATTTAAAGCAGTATTCCTTGACATCTTCCAGATCTTCGATAATGCCATCAGTAATAATTAGGCAGATCGCCGCAGGTTGCTTTACCCCGATCGCTGGTGCATCTTTATATTTGTTAATGAAATATTGTAAAGGCGGTAATAGTTTCGTTCCTGTTCCCCAAGGGATTTTTGGACCTTTGATCGCAATTTGTTCGATCTCTTCACCACTAAAGCTGCCCAGATCTTCGATCAGTTCACCTGCTGCGCCACAAGCCCAGTTGAGCAAGTCAACTTTACCAGTCGCGGCAAAATTGGCAAGATATTTGACCATCACCCTTGCTACTGGCTCAACGACGTTTTGGGTAATAGCGGCACTAGCAAAAAAGCTACTGACAACGCCACTGATGCCATACATTTTTTTCATTGATGCCGAGCCATCCAAGGCTAAGCCAACCCTTGCACCCTCAATATCTGGAACCATCAGAATAGTGGCAACGATTTCAATTTCTCCATTGTTTTGGGGATAGACGTTGACTTCACCAAAGGGTTGAACGACACTTTTTAACTGCATACTCGGACTCTCTGATATTTCACATCAAAATAGTAACGTAGTTTAACTCAATCGAGTTACGGCTAAAATATTTACTAGTAAATCTTCAGGAGTTACAAATCTCATGACTCAGCTAGTTACCAGAAAATCCCTATACGATTCTGATTATTTGCTTTGGACTCAAGAGACTGTAGCAAAGTTAAAGGCTAGAGACTTTGAGAATGTGGATTTGGATAATTTGATCGAGGAGATTGAAAGCTTGGGTAAATCTGAGAGAAAGGAGATAAAAAGTAGACTGACCGTTCTGTTAGAGCATTTACTCAAACGGATGTATGTTGACATGCCTGACTGCTTAAGCAGTTGGGAAAATACAATCAGCACACAGCGAAATGATATTGAACTAACGCTAATGGACTCGCCTAGCCTAAAAGCTATGTGGGATGAGTCTTTTGATATTGCTTTTAAGCTTGCCCTGCGATCAGTTCGCAAAAATTACAAGGCTTATCAGTCTCCTGATACATGGCAGTTTAGCCGTGATATTAACACAATGCTGAATGTTGATTTCTGGGAAGAGTAGACATTGCCCAAGCATCGCAACGGGGGAGCGCGTAATGCGGAGATAATTTGCTGCAAATAGATAAAGAGGGTTGAGCATTTGCGGATGGTGATTGCTGTGATGAGTTTAGGAATGGTGGCGCAAATGCTCAACCCCTACGCCAGAAATTGTTGTATTACGGTGTTTTCTGATTTGATGGCAAAAATGAAATTTAAGCGATCGCTACACAAGACGGCTTTGCCCTGAACAACTTACGGTTACAACAATTACTAATAAATCTTATTGTGTTGCTCAATGTTTACTTAGAGCATAAAACCAAAAAGATGAGTAGCGGCGCAAAGCGCCGCTATTCATCTTTTTGGTTTTGATTTGTCCTATCTTTCATTGCTATATAGGTTGATATTGATATGCTTAAGCATCAAATGCTACAAAATTGATGACGGTCAAATTGAAGGAGCTATAACAAGTAATTTATGCAATATGTTTTAATTACCCACGAAGTCGCAGACTATCCTGCTTGGAAGAAAGTTTTTGATGAGGCGGCAGATATTCTTAGAGAAGCTGGAGAGCGATCGTATCAGGTTCTCAAATATGAGAATGCCCCAAACAAAATAGTGCATTTTTCTGCATGGACAGCGATCGCAGATGCTAAGAGGTTTTTTGAGTCTCCTAAATTAGTCAAAATCAGAGCTGAAGCAGGAGTCAAGTCTCCTGATTTTATCTACTTGGAGCAACTGGAATCTGGCATACTCTAATTCAGAAGCGTTAATCAGCCTCTTGATTTATGTCTTGTATAGCATTTATGTCTTGCATAGCTAATTTGGGAAATAGAATCACAAAAAAGCCCATCCATGCAGATATGGGAACTGCCACAAGAATTGTGAGCCAAAGGATTTTAAACAAGAGCCAACTGCCACTAATAATTGAGAAGCCAGTTAAAATGATGCTCCAAGGCTGACACCACCAAGGCTTATGATTCCAAACACTATCAGGCTGTTCTGAAGACATTTTGCTGATTTCCTAATCAATAAAGAGGTCGTGCTTTGCATGACCTCTTTGTATTTTATACCAAAGTACAAAATGGCGTAGCCATTTTGTACTTTTAAAACCCTTACAGGGTTTGGTTTTTAATTCACAGAAGTGTCGCCACACTTCTATGAATTGGTATTACATCCTTTCTAAAACCCGAATACCTAGAAGATTGAGCCCTAGTTTGAGAGTCTTGGCGGTGATATCGCAAAGACTTAAGCGGGAGATGCGTTCAGATTCTTCAGCTTGTAGCACAGGACATTGCTCGAAGAATTGATTGAACTTTTGGCTGAGTTCAAAGAGATATTGACAGAGACGGTTTGTGAATAGTTCTTCCGCAACCGCATCGATCGCTTCAGCAAACTGTAGCAAATGCTTCGCTAAAACAATCTCTGGCTCTTGAGTGAGCTTGACCGCATCAGTATTTAAGCTGTCGAAATCAATTTCGCCCTTGCGCCCAATACCTTGTACACGCACATAGGCATAAAGCATATAAGGAGCCGTGTTTCCTTGCAGGGCTA
>JBJTVM010000069.1:0-3250 GCA_046081205.1 Pseudanabaena sp.
GTTTCCAGCGCCGAAGGCGCTGGAAACAACAAAATTAGTTTCGTAATAAGAATTACAGATTATGATTAGACTAACATAACGAATGCTTCATCTCCTATGGGTACATAGGTTTGATTTATATGCATTACTGCTAGGGCATTTGAGCCGATCGCACTGATTAAATTTCCTGAACTGTAATTCTGCACAGGTTGAAAAATAGGTTTTCCTTTTTGGTAGGTTAAATTTCCCCATAAGTAGGTTTCGCGCCGCCCTTGTGAGTGTAGATCACCCATCGTGACGGCTTTGATAAATTGTGGATACCAGTAAGTTTGATTACTTCCATTTAATTTGGCGATCGCACCACGAATAAATCGCCAAAAGCTGGTCATTGCTGACATGGGGTTTCCGGGAACCCCGAAATAGAGAACTTTATCCTCACTTTTGTTCACTTTAAGAGATGGAGAGATAGATGCGACGGTGAGGGGTTTTCCTGGTTTAATCGCCACTGATCGCACATGAATATCAGCTCCCATCTTTTCGAGAATCTGATCGATATAATCGTAATCACCTACAGAAACGCCGCCTGTAGAGATAACAATGTCGGCTGAGGCGATCGCTTTTTGAATAACCTTTTGCAGTTCAAAAGGGTCGTCCCGCACAGACTCAAAGTTGATGGCGATCGCCCCTGCTTGATAAGTTAACGCTGACAATGCATAGAGATTAGAATCAATAATTTGTCCTAGCTGAAGCGCCTGAGAACTATTAAGGCTAAGCAATTCGTTGCCTGTGGAAATTATCGCTATTTTCGGTTGACGGTAAACTTTGACCGTTTGGCATCTTGCGGACGCTAAAGCACCAATTTCTGTTGTGCCTAGTCTTGTTCCTGCTTTAACTAAAGTTGTGCCAGCCTGAATAAATTCACCCTTGCGGCGGACATATTCACCTTGGATTGGCTTGACCTTAAGCAGTAAAAAATTATCAGTGCGTTCAGTATCTTCCTGCATGATTACCGTATCTGCACCAAGCGGCAACATGCCACCCGTAAATATACGCATACATTCACCTTGTGGCAATGGCTTAGCGATCGCTGTCCCTGCAGAAATTTCATCAGAGGCGATCGCGAGTTTTAGTTCGGGCAAATCTGCTAAGTCTGCATAACGCAATGCATAACCATCCATTGCTGAGTTGTCCCAATGCGGAAAGTCTATGGGGCTCTGAATGTCTTCGGCAAGAACTCGAGCGATCGCCTGCGACAACGGCAAAATTTCACTATCGACCTCAGGATCGAAAGGTTTGGTCAAATCTAAAATTATTTTTTCGGTTTCAGCGACAGACAGCATAGTGACATTACAGCCTATTGAGGCTTTGATTATTTGAAAGTGGCGCGAAGCACCACTTTCAAAAATATTTCTAGGTTTTAAGTAAGCGCAAAGCGCTGTAAAGATAGAGGGCGGCGCTTAGGGCTGCCCTCTACTATAGAATTTATTTATGCGTATAGATATTGTCACTCTCTTTCCTGAATTTTTTACCTCGCCATTGCAGACAAGTTTGCTAGGTAAAGCGATCACCAATCAAATTGCAGAAGTACATCTCACCAATCCGAGAGATTTCACCACTGATAAGCATCACCGTGTCGATGATGAACCCTATGGCGGCGGTGTGGGTATGTTGATGAAGCCCGATCCTATTTTTGCGGCAGTGGAATCACTCCCAATTTTGCCTAAGCGTGAAATCATTTACATGACTCCGCAAGGAGAACCGATGAAGCAGAAAATGTTTAAAGAGCTCGCTAATTATGACCAGCTCGTTCTTATTTGTGGAAGTTATGAAGGTGTCGATGAGCGCGTATGTGAACACTTAGTAACTCGCGAAGTTTCCCTAGGTGATTTTGTATTGACCTGTGGCGAGATTCCTGCACTAGCATTAATCAATGGAGTAGTGCGATTGCGTCCAGGGACAGTTGGGAAGGAAGACTCGCTCAAGTTTGAGAGCTTTGAAGATGGATTATTAGATTATCCACAATATACAAGACCACCCGTTTTTCGTGGCTGGGAAGTTCCTGAAGTACTGCGATCGGGCAATCATAAATTAATTGCAGAATGGAGGAAGGAGCAACAAATTTTAAGAACAAAAGAGCGTCGTCCTGATTTGCTTTGACATACAGCGCTTTGCGCCAAATTAAAACCCGGAAAAAGTTTTGAAAGCAGCGCGAAGCGCTGCTTTCAAAAATTTCTCTAGGTTTTAATTTAGCGCAAAGCGCTGTAATTATGATCGACAACTTCGATAGGAGATACTACCATCAGGCAATATTGTCTGACATATCCTTGCCTCATTCATCCATCCCACATCTAATACAGCATTTTTTAGATTAGCGCCATCAAAGTTGACACCGCGTAAATCAGCCCCAGTCAAATCAGCTCCAGCCAAATCTGCATTAGTTAAATCTGCATTCCACAGATTCGCCCCGTTAAAGCAAGCACCATGTAAGATCGTACCGCGAAAAATTGCTTTACTTAAATTACTACCAATAAAATTGATATTACTCAAATTTAGACCACTTAAATTTGCTAATCGCAGATTAATCTCACTAAAATCTACCCGATCAAGATCAGCCCCTCTTAGATCTACTTCACTTAAGTTTGCTCCCTTAAAATTTGCCCCATGTAAGCTAGACTCACTAAGATCCGCTTCACTAAGATCGGCATTTTGCAAGTTAGATCGGCTTAGATTCGCCCGAAACAAAAAAGCATGATGCAGATTTACATGACTAAAATCTGTATTAGAAAGATTAGCTTCATGAAGGTAAGCCCTTTGTAAATTTGCCCCCTTAAAATTCATCCCATGCAAATTGGTACAATTCAGCATTGCTAGTCGAAAGTTTGCGCTACTAAAAATCACATTAGTAAATCTTACGCCGCTTAACCCAGCATAACTAAAGTTAGTACGAGTGATATTGGCATTGCTGAGATTAGAATCTAGTAAAGATGCACCGCATAGATCGGCATCAGACAAATTTGCTCCAGATAGATCGGTATTACAGAGAGTTGACTCCCATAGATTTGCAAAAACTAGATTTGCGTTACGTAAAATCGCATTACTGAGATCAACTTTACTTAAATCTAATCCTTTCAAATCCCATCCCTCAAAGTTTCTTTCTCCTTGGGAATATCGTTCTATCAAATTGCGTTTTTTAGCAATATGATTCAACATAAATATAATATGTTTGTATCAAAAAGGATAAATGCGTTTCTCCAGCAATTCTCATTATTAA
>JBJTVM010000070.1:0-3038 GCA_046081205.1 Pseudanabaena sp.
AATTACGATTGCTCATCGCCTTTCGACAATCGTTCGTGCTGATAACGTAGTGGTTTTGGAAAAAGGTGAAATTGTTGAACAGGGAACCTATCAAGAGCTTATTGAAAAGAGAGGTAGTTTATGGAAGTATCATCAAATGCAGAATGAATCTGCATATTAATGCGTAAATCTAAGCTTATATTGATTTTTCCATAATGAATGAAAAAATTCCAATATCTCAAAAGGAACTAATTATTGAAGCTGGAAGTATAGAAAGTCAGTATTGGAAGGATTTGTGGCGCTATCGAGAACTATTTTATTTTTTAGCATGGCGCGATATTTTAGTCCGCTACAAACAAACGGCGATCGGCGTTACCTGGGCGTTGATTAGACCTTTTTTGACTATGGTGGTGTTTACTGTAGTCTTTGGCCAGTTGGCAAAATTACCTTCACAAGGCGTTCCTTACCCAATTCTAGTTTTTGCAGGTATGTTACCTTGGCAGTTCTTTGCCAATGCTTTGGGTGAGAGTAGCAATAGTTTGATTGGGAACGCTAATTTAATTTCTAAGGTGTACTTTCCTCGTCTAATTGTGCCAACTAGTGCAGTGATTGTCAGCTTTGTGGATTTCTTAATCTCAGGAATCATTCTTTTGGGATTAATGGCTTGGTATAACTTTGTTCCTGATTGGCGAATTTTGACATTGCCATTTTTTATCCTAATCGCTTCATCGGCTTCAATGGGTGCAGGCTTATGGTTAGCCGCGTTGACTGTCCAATATCGAGATTTTAGGTTTGTTGTACCTTTTATTATCCAGTTTGGCTTGTATATTTCTCCAGTTGGATTTAGCAGCAATATTGTACCTGAGCAATGGCGTTTACTATATTCTATTAATCCAATGGTGGGTGTAATTGACGGGTTTCGATGGGCAATTCTTGGTAGTAATGCAAATATATATGTACCAAGCTTTTTGCTTTCAGTCGGGTTAGTATTTTTATTGCTGTGGAGTGGTGTTTGGTATTTTAGGAAAATGGAGAGGACTTTTGCTGACGTAATCTAAACGTCAATTCGACGAACACACAAAATGATAAAAATCACTCTGCGATTTTTATCATTTTGCTCCATTTGCGCCGCGCTTCACGCGGCGCAAATGGCTATATCGAATTCACGTTAATCTATACAGTTAATAGTCATAGGGATTTTGGGGTTCAGCGATCGCTGTGATATTACTTGCCACAATTACAACTTGGCGGTTGCCATCTTTGATATCTACATCAGCTTGACCTTCGATTTGCAACCATTTATCGGGTGGGTACTTAGCACGGCTTTCCGCAATTTTGACTGGCAGGCTCACAGGATAAACATCGGCAGCACAACAGGTAATCACAAATCTCGTAATCAAAAACATATTGTCTGGCTGATCAGGTGCATGGACAACAAAGCCTGTGAGTTTTGCCTTTTGCCCTTTATAAGCATCAGGCTCAGGATACGCGCTGATCGTGCGTACCCATTCTACGAGGGTGCGCTCTTCGGGGCGATTGCTAGCTCGAAATGATTGGGGAATAGTTCTAGCATCGGCAATATTGTCAATAACACCTCGATGAATTGCCTTTTCGCTAGTAAATGGTCGTGGGTTAATAAACAAAGCAATGACCGCTACGATCAAAAGCAAACTACTACTCAAAGATGGCTTAATCAATGTCACATGCTGTTGTTTATTGGTATAGCCTTGTCGCCGTTTTGATACTCGCCACGCTTCTGCAATGCCAACAATAGTAAGTCCGATACCTGCAATTATAGTTAGGGGAATGTAATTAGGGTGGATTAACAGATATAACTGTCCTGCTAGCCATAGCTTCAGAAACGTAATGCCCCAAGCCAAGATTGCACAAGATTCTAACCAAGGTAGAAATTTCTGCCAATATGTTTGTATTTGAGAAGAACTAGCGGATCGGGATGGCATAGGGTAAGATTACAAATTTTTTACTCGCTTGGATCGTAGCTTTGTTTATAGCGCTTTTCAAGCAAGCGCGTTACAAGGATTGGTTTCCCCACCGAAGGCTAGAAACCCAACCCATACTTCACCAGACTGATAAACGCTGCAGGTAACCAAAATTAGAAGCTAACTCCAAACACTATTTTGCCTTCATTGCAGACAAAATAGTTTTTTAGGTTTAGTTTTTACGCCCTCAAAAGAATAATTTGTTGCTTTTGGAGCGATCGCACATCATCTAAGCTGGCATCAACGGACTGCAAAATTTGAGCAACTGTTTGCTGTTTAGTTTGATTTTCATCACAAGCTAGTAGGAACTTCCATTCTGCATCACTAGTTCTCACAAGTTGATAATTGTAGTCTAAGAAGTTAGAACTATCTTTCCAGCCATAAATACAGGGACTAGGCTCAGGTATCGCGGCTAGCATTTCTGCGTCAACTTGCCAAGTTTGTTTGGGAATGGGAGGGCGTGCTAAAAAGAACTCGTAATGGGAAATTGTATGCGGATCGAGAACTTCAATCAGGCGATAGCGCTCTCGTTCGGTGAGGTGTTGCGATCGCGCGATTAAGTCGGGTGCTTTACCAATTAAACGATCTAGATCCCAAACTTGAGGATTAGAGAAGCCCAGAAACTCTAAGCCTGATGCATCGATCAACTCAAATAGAGTATTAACGTTGTAATCAATCTCTTGAGGATGCACATACATATCCGCAAAACAAGCATCCTGCGTATTTTCCATCTCCCAACGTTCTTTTTCGCGACGGCGGAGAGCATTAGTTTCAGGTAGATTGGCAAATATCTCTCTACCAATTTTTACGCCGTCAACATAATCACCGCGCTTGTCACCTTGCAATAAAGCGATCGCATCCTGCATCAAACGGATTTCCCAACGCCCTAACTCGCCATAGACAAAAATATGCAGCAATCCGCCAGGGGCAAGCTTACTAGCAAGGGCTTGAATACCCCGAATGGGATCGGACGTATGGTGTAAAACTCCCACGGAGTTAATCAGATCAAACTCTCCTTCGAGTTGGTCAGCATCAAACAAACTGAGATGATGGAATTCG
>JBJTVM010000071.1:0-2874 GCA_046081205.1 Pseudanabaena sp.
CCCCTCAAGCCTAAAAAACACGGTCGTCTACCTAAAAGCATTTTTCGCCTTGGTTTTGATTTCCTGCGTCACATCATCTTTGACTTACATCTCAATTCTCAAGCCTTCTTTAACTCCATTAAATTTTTGTCCTGTACTTAGATTTAAACCTTTAAAATCAGAAAAGGGAGACTATGATTATCTAAGATGGAATGGATTGATTGACTTAATGTGGAAAATAGGAGGGAATTCAACCCGAGCTTTTTTAACAAAAAAATTTCTCAGCAGTTCACCACATTATCTTTACCCCAAAAACAAGTTCTATTTTCTTCCAGGAGAATATGAGGAGTTACTCTCTCAACTTCGCGTTTCCCGTGCTGAGATCGCTAATAATGTTTTAGCGAAACTAATCAAACCTGATGACGAAGTACTGGAATTTGGCTGTGGACATGGGTTGATTGTTGGTGCAGTAGGTAAATTTTGTAAACGCGCAGTTGGTGTGGATGTCAGTCAAGCGATCATCAGAGTTGCTGAAGAACTTAATCGTGATGTCAAAAATGTTTCATATATTAGAAGTTCGGGACTAGACTTAAAGATCATTCCTGATCAGTCATTAACTTTTATTTATTCGATTGAATGTATTCAGCATATTGAGAAAGTACATGCTGTAACCTTCTTTCATGAATTTTATCGTATGCTCAAACCAAATGGCAGAGCGCTAATCCAGTTTCCAGACTTGACTCGCTCAGAAGAACTTGATGCATGGATGGAAGGGACTTGGAAAGTACAGTCAGAGCGTCCTTACTCTGAGCTAACCATGATGAGAATACGCTACTACACTCCCGAAGAAGTCAAGATTTTGCTAACTCGTATTGGTTTTAGCGATGTAGTCTTTCTAGATTACAATCTCAATCCCGTAGAGCGATCTTCTGTATACTTTTTAGCAACTCGTTAAACCCAAAATAAAAAGGCGGCGCATTGCGCCGCCTTTTTTATGTCCTTTGAATGCGACTTCAATATCCCCATTTGAGACGCGAAGCACGCTTCAAATGGCTAAAAATGGCAAGAGTCGCCTAGCGATTCTTGTCATTTTTAGCTTTCGTCGAACTGACGTTGAATTAAAAACCAAACCCTGCAAGGGTTTTGAAAGCACAAAATGGCTTAGCCATTTTGTGCTTTGGTATTAATTTAACTGCTGATGGCAGGTTGTCTATTGAAAGCAAATTGATTGAGAATGTGATCGCAAATCTGCCCACTAGACATTCCCAGAGAATTGAATGACTGCTCTGGAGAAGCATGTTCGACGAGAATATCAGGAACCCCGATGCGGTAAACGGGAGCCATCACATTCGCATCATTCAACGCTTCTAGAACTGCACTACCAAATCCACCCATCAGGCAACCTTCTTCAAGGGTGACCACCTTACCGATTTTCTGAGCAAGGGGCAGAATTAACTCGGTATCTAGAGGTTTTGCAAATCTGGCATTAACGACAGTGGCACTAATACCATGCTCATTCAAGAGTTCCGCAACCTGTAGCGAAGGATAAACCATTGAGCCATAGGCGAGTAATAAAATGTCCTTGCCTTCGCGCAAGACTTCAGCTTTGCCGATTGGTAATGGCTCGAGATCCTCATCTTGCAATGGTGCACCTACACCGTTACCACGAGGATAACGCATGGCGATCGGGCCATTGTGAGTTAAACCAGTGGCAATCATGTTCTGCATTTCGGCTTCATCCTTTGGAGCCATTAACACCATGTTTGGAATACAGCGTAGATAGGCGATGTCATACATACCTTGGTGAGTAGGTCCATCGGCTCCGACAATACCTGCGCGATCAAGACAGAAGAAAACAGGTAGATTTTGGATACAGACATCATGGATAATCTGGTCAAAGCCACGTTGGAGGAAGGTGGAATAAATTGCAGCGACAGGACGCATTCCTTCGCAAGCCATACCTGCGGCAACGGTGATCGCATGTTGCTCAGCAATGCCAACATCGATAAATTGATTGGGTAGAGCCGCTTGGAATTTGTCTAAACCTGTGCCTGTAGACATGGCGGCAGTAATGGCGACGATGCGCTTGTCATGCTCGGCAAGTTTGATCAGTGTATCCGCAAAAACCTTGGAGTAGCTTGGAGGTTTGGGCTTGCTGGAAGTTGATGGTTTTGCCTTACCTGTAGCAAGGTCAAAGGAGTTTTGAGCATGATAGCCAACGCGATCGGCTTCCGCATAGCTGTAACCCTTGCCCTTAGTAGTGCTAACGTGAACCATGACAGGACCCGTGAGCGTATGCGCCATTTTGAAGGTGTCGATCAGTTCCTTGAGGTTGTGGCCATCGACGGGGCCAATGTAAGTAAAGCCGAGTTCTTCAAATACGGCTCCTACTTTGTTTTGTACCATTGTCACAATCTTGAGATTGTCCTTAATTCTTTCAATCTCAGGACTAATTTGTTCGCCAACAAAGGGAATATTGCGGATTTGTCCCTCGAGATTGTTGGTGATAAATTTCATTGGTGGACTGAGGCGCATTTTATTCAGGTACTTAGGAATTGCGCCTACGTTGGGGGAAATCGACATTTCATTGTCATTGAGGACAACTAATAAATTAGTTTTGGGAAGATGTCCTGCGTGGTTGATTGCTTCTAGCGCCATACCACCTGTCAAAGAGCCATCACCAATGATTGCTACAGTTTTGTAATTGTCGCCTTGCAAATCACGGGCGATCGCCATACCCAGTGCTGCGGAAATACTGGTCGATGCGTGACCTGCCCCGAAGTGATCAAATTCACTTTCGCGACGGTTTAGGTAACCTGCAATCCCATCTTTTTGGCGCAAGGTATGAAAATTTTTGTAGCGTCCTGTAATCAGTTTATGGGGATAGGCTTGATG
>JBJTVM010000072.1:0-1093 GCA_046081205.1 Pseudanabaena sp.
AATTTGATCGCCTGACGGCGAGGGGCTAATCAAAGAAGGGCAGAGAAATACGAAGAAGTGCAAAGGGCTGAGGGCAAAAGAACAGAGAAGGGAGTCCTCACCGCAGAGAGCAGACAACTCGAAAACCGATGTTGCTGTACTGAACGCGCGCAGGGTTGACGTAGCGATACGCAGACCGACAACTCCTAGCAAAGGAGTTCCACGAACCACCGCGCAGCAGTTTTTTTGTTTCGCCGCCGTCTTCATGATTCTTAATATCCTTTACCCAAATCTGTGAATCAATTGGCGCTCCTTCGTAACTGTCATGCCAATCATCAGCGCACCATTCCCAAACATTGCCATGCAGATCGTAAAGTCCCCAAGCATTAGCTGGCTTCAGTCCGACAGGATGCGTACCACAATTATTTTGCCTTATTCGTTCAAGATATCGATTAGAATCTTGATTCACATCTTTCCAAATCTGATCTACATCGATCGCGCGATCGCCGCTATTGTTGCCATACCAGCCATAGTCATTTAACTGGCTAGGATCATCACCAAAGCTATATTCTGTGTATTCGCTGGCTCCTGCACGACAGGCATATTCCCATTCCGCCTCGCTAGGCAGACGATATTTCTCTCCCGTTAGGCGTGATAATCGCGCACAAAACTCTTGCGCTTCGTACCAAGTCACCTGCTCCACGGGTTTATTTTCACCGCGATGATAAGCAGGATTTGGACTCAAATCAATCTCGACCTTGGGCGACATCGCCACCGCCCGCCATTGCGCCTGAGTGACGGGATACTTACCCATCTGAAAGGCATTTACTGTGACTGGGTGATAGGGCTTTTCATTCTCATTGCCTTTCCCATCAGGCGATCCCATCCAAAACGTTCCACTAGGAATATCCACCATCTCAGGCAAATTTGCAGGATTGAGCCAAGGCTTATATTTATAACGATTGCGCTGTACAAATGCTTGTTGTTCAAGCGTGAGGTAATCATTAATCGCAACTTCCACTTCCTCGATTTGAGCAACCACACCTTCAGGCAATAAAAACTTATCTTTATCCGTCGCCCGATCACATTCATCAAAGGCATCCCTAATCCGATT
>JBJTVM010000073.1:0-1441 GCA_046081205.1 Pseudanabaena sp.
CTTTGCTATAAACTTGAGAAGCTCTTGGGTCGTTTTTGTTATAGTTAAGCCAAAAGACTTGACAAGAATTAACTATGACCACAAGCCCCACCAATAACGAATCAACAATTCAAAAAATTGTGCGCCTTTTGCGTTGGCACAAACCCGCAGGAAGGCTCATTTTGATGTTGCCAGCACTGTGGGCAACTGTGGCAGCCGCAAAATCACAGCATCAATTGCCTCCCCTCAATTTATTGGGCGTAATGATTCTTGGCAGTTTGACAACTAGTGCCGCAGGTTGTGTGATTAATGATCTTTGGGATCGCGATATTGATCCACAGGTTGATCGCACTAAAAATCGTCCTTTAGCCGATCGCTCTCTATCTATTCAGGTGGGGATCGTAGTTTTATTAGTCTCTGGTCTTTGTGCTTTTTTACTATCGACCTATCTAAATCCCCTAAGTTTTGGTTTATGCTTTGCGGCTGTACCTGTAATCGCCATTTATCCCGCTTGCAAGCGCTTTTTTCCAGTGCCACAGTTAGTGCTTTCGATCGCTTGGGGGTTTGCGGTACTAATCCCTTGGAGTGCCGTTACTGGTGAGCTTAATCGATATGCTTGGGAGCTATGGGCAGCCGTGATCGCTTGGACAATGGGCTTTGACACAATCTATGCCATGAGCGATCGTGTTGATGATCTTAAGGTTGGGGTTAAGTCGAGCGCCCTCTTTTTTGGAAGATATGTAACATTTGCGATCGCTATATTTTTGGCGATCGCCCTAGGATGCTTGATTTGGTTAGGTTGGGAGATCCAACTTGGTTACGCACACTACTTTGCTTGCTTGACGGCAGGAGTAATATGGATATGGCAATGTAGCAGACTAAATCAAGCTGAAGTTCCTAGCGAGTTATATCAAAAAGCCTTTAGTCAAAATGTCTGGATCGGCTTTGTTATACTCGTGGGAATGCTTCCATCAGCTTTAAGCATCGGCTAAGATTGCAAACTACACAGTCTCATACTCCTGACGTATGATGTCGAGCCAGCCTCTGTCTGTTAGTATCTAAGTTATAGATAGTAGAAAAAATACATGAGCAATATTAAAGAGAAAATCCTAGAAGAAGTACAACAAGCCAGAGAAACCTGTGAAGCTAGCGGTACTGGTTCCAAAGAATGTGCAGCTGCATGGGATGCAGTTGAAGAACTCCAAGCCGAGTCGTCACACCAAAAGCAATCAAAGGGTAAAAATTCCCTCGAAGTTTATTGTGATGACAATCCCGAAGCTGCTGAGTGTCGCCTTTACGAAGACTAATTCTTAAAAACTCAATAAGTATCTAGAACCCTTGGCGCTCTCTGTGCAAGCGTCAAGGGTTCTATTTTTTTAGAAAATGGGGCAAAACAACCAAAACCTGTAATGATTTTGGTTGTTAATTCACAAAAGTGTCGCCTCACTTCTGTGAATTGGTA
>JBJTVM010000074.1:0-9079 GCA_046081205.1 Pseudanabaena sp.
AAGGCGGCGCGAAGCGCCGCCTTTATTTGGGCTTTATGCCCCAATCAAAACTTTCATTGCTATATATGCCACTAACAGCTATACGTTGTCTCAGATAAAGAGTAAAATCGAAATGTATGACAAAATCGTCAAAACTAACACTTAAATTTTAACTCTTAGCAATTTACTGCTAGTCTAAAAAGCGCTAAAAGAGTATCACCGTAATGATCGAAGAAGAAAATATACTAAGTTCTGACGACCTCATTGATGAAGATGATGAGGTTCTTGAGTCACGGTTGCAACAACTTGCTGCCGAAGAATTAAATCAAATCTCATCAAATCAAGACATACCTGAAGCTGAAAGCTCTTCCACCCCTGCGACTACAGCTAGCGAGCCAAAACCTGACACAAGCAAAACAAGTGCGGCAGCCGCAGCAACGCTAGAAAAAATTAACGGTTTAATTGCTGAGTCAACCTCGCTGAGAGAGCAATTAGATGATCGCAAACAGCAGTATTTGCGTTTATACGCTGACTTCGAGAATTTTCGTAAACGTACCGAACGCGATAAAGAAGAGCAAGAAGGGAATATTACATCCAAAATTCTTAAAAAAATCCTGCCTGTAGTCGATGACTTTGAGCGTGCACAGTTACAAATTTCTCCAAAAACTGATGGGGAGGCTTCAATTCATAAAAGTTATCAATCTGTATATAAGCAGTTGCTAAAATGCCTCAAAGAGACTGGTGTTGTCAGGATGGAATGCGTCGGTCAAGACTTTGACCCCAATTTCCATGAAGCAATTATGCAAGAACCTTCAACCGAATACGACGAAGGTATCATCACTGAAGAATTACGCCCAGGATATCTTGTTAGCGATGATCGTGTCTTACGTCATTCACTGGTCAAAGTGTCTTCAGGTAAAATTGATGGGGATGATAATTCGTCCTCAAGCGATGTCTCTGAAAATAGCTCTAGTTAACCTAGTTAAGCTAAATATTTCAAGATGCGATCGTGATTGCATCTTGAAATGCATTCTTAGGGTACATTATTCGGAAATTCATTAAGCTAAACTTTTAAAAAAGCTTTTTACGGAACTGGCGATTATGTCGAAAGTAATTGGGATCGACCTTGGTACGACAAACAGTTGTGTTTCGGTTTTAGAGGGTGGTAAGCCTGTCGTCATCTCTAGTGCAGAGGGGGGGCGCACCACGCCGAGTATTGTCGCTTTTGTTAAAGACAGTAGCGAGCGGATCGTTGGACAGGTTGCTAAGCGCCAATCCGTGACCAACTCAGTCAATACCGTATACAGTATCAAGCGTTTTATTGGACGTGGTTGGGACGAAACTGAATCAGAGCGTCGTCGAGTTCCTTACACAGCCGTCAAAGGAAAAGATGAGACTGTTGATGTTCAGATTGGGGATAAAACTTATACGCCCCAAGAAATTTCAGCAATGATTCTGCAAAAGCTAAAGCAGGATGCTGAGAACTATCTAGGCGAAGAGGTTACTCAAGCCGTTATTACAGTGCCCGCTTACTTTACTGATACTCAGCGTCAAGCCACCAAAGATGCTGGGGCAATTTCGGGAATGGAAGTGCTACGGATTGTCAATGAGCCGACAGCCGCAGCACTTGCCTATGGGTTAGACAAGCAGGATCAAGATCAGATCGTTTTAGTATTTGACCTTGGCGGCGGTACATTCGATGTGTCTGTGCTGCAACTTGGTGATGGTATTTTTGAAGTTAAGGCAACGTCGGGAAATAACCACCTTGGTGGTGACGACTTTGACGCAATGATTGTGGATTGGTTAGTTGCTGACTTTAAACAAAAAGAAGGTATTGATCTATCTGCTGATAAAAATGCTTTGCAACGACTTAAAGAAGCCGCTGAAAAAGCAAAGATTGAGCTTTCTAGCGCCCCTTCGACTTTGATTAGTTTGCCATTTATTGCTGCTGATGCGTCAGGGCCTAAGACGATTGAGCTAGATTTTACTCGTTCCAAGTTTGATGAAATTACAGCACCGTTAGTCAAAGCAACTCTCGAACCGACTGCCCAAGCCTTGAAGGATGCAGGGTTATTACCTAAAGAAATTAATCGAATTATTTTGGTTGGTGGTTCAACTCGGATTCCTTCAGTGCAAGAGGCGATATCCAGATTTTTTGATGGTAAAAAGCCTGATCAGTCGGTTAACCCTGACGAAGCTGTAGCGATCGGTGCAGCAGTGCAAGCTGGGATCTTAGGCGGTGAAGTTAAGGATCTTCTATTACTGGATGTAATTCCCCTCTCAATTGGACTAGAAACTCAAGGAGGTGTATTTACAAAAAACCTAGAACGTAATACCACTATCCCCACTAGCAAGTCTCAAATTTTTTCCACTGCTGTTGATAATCAATCGGCTGTAGAAATCCATGTGCTACAGGGTGAAAGAGCCATGGCAAAGGATAACAAGAGTCTTGGTAAATTTGAACTAGAGGGCATTCGTCCCGCGCCAAGAGGTATTCCGCAGATCGAAGTTTCTTTTGATATTGATGCTAATGGCATTCTTCAGGTTTCAGCGCGAGATGTTGATACTGGAGTTGAGCAAAGCATCAGCATCACGAACACAGGTGGCTTGAGTCCCAGCGAAATCGAGAGAATGCGGATGGAAGCTGAGGTCTACTCTGAAGAAGATGAAGCTCGTCGTGAGTTAGCGAATATGCGAAACCAAGCATCTAACCTGATTCGTACTGTTGAAGAAATCCTCAGAGACAATGGCCCGTCGGTGATCACTACCAGTTTGCGTGAACCTACACTCAAGAATATGGAAACTCTTAAGAATTTATATGAAGCTGAAGAGGCTACCTATGAGGACTTACAAATTGCCATTAAACCTTTGCAACAGTCATTATTTGAAGTCACTCAAACAGTTGAGAAATACTCTCAAGTTGAACGGGTGAAGCAAAATTCTAGTGACAGCCTAGAATAAAACTAAGGGGTGATGCTCAGCATCACCCCTTAGTTTTACTGAGAGCGCAAAGCGCTGTATGATGACAAAGTAATACTTGTATTTTTAGCTACAGTTGTTATCTATCAACATTAGCAACTAATGCCAATTCACAAGATTGTTTTTATAGCGCTTGTCAAGCAAGCGAGGTACATAGGTTTGTTTCCACAAACCTGTATTTCACTAGCCTGATAAAGTCTATATACTTTTGTGGATTAAAAGACCAACCCAGTAAGGGTTTTTAAAGTTACAAAATGGCAAAGGCATTTTGTGATTTGGTATTAAAAGCTTATTCTGTAAACCGTGAGCCGCTATGTCACTGTTTGATTGGTTTGCTGAAACTCGCTCTCGCGCAGGTGAAGCATATCGCCGCAAAACTCCTAATCTTAATCAAGAGTCTCAAGAACGTGAGATCCCTGATGGTTTGTGGCACAAATGTTCTAGTTGTGCCACTTTGACCTATGTAAAGGATTTAAAAACCAATTTGATGGTTTGCCCTGAATGTGGCCACCACAATCAGGTTAATGCCTATGAGCGTATAGCCCAACTGATCGATGCAGGCACATGGGAAGAAATGGATGCAGATTTAACTTCCTGTGATCCTTTAGGTTTTAAAGATCGTAAGCCCTATAGCGATCGCATCAAAGAATATAAACAAAAAACTGGTTTAAGCGACGGGGTGCTCACTGGCACTGGCAAGATCGATGGTTGTGACGCGGCGCTTGCGGTCATGGATTTCCGTTTTATGGGCGGCAGCATGGGATCGGTTGTTGGTGAAAAGATTACCCGTATGCTAGAAACAGCAACGAAAAAGCGTTATCCTGCGTTGATCTTTTGTGCGTCAGGTGGGGCGAGGATGCAGGAAGGAATTTTGAGCTTAATGCAGATGGCAAAGACTTCGGCAGCCCTTGAGCGTCACCGTCAAGCAAATTTACTTTACATTCCCATTTTGACAAATCCGACAACGGGCGGTGTGACTGCAAGCTTTGCGATGCTTGGCGATTTGATTTTAGCTGAACCCAAGGCATTAATTGGTTTTACAGGTCGGCGCGTTATTGAGCAGACACTTAAGCAAAAAATCCCTGAAGGTTTCCAATCGGCGGAATATCTGCTCGATCACGGTTTTGTGGATGCGGTTGTACCCAGAACTAAGCTCAAGCAAAGTCTTGCCATGATTTTAAAAATGCACCAACCACAGGCTAATATTGCTAGCGATCGCCATCTTAATGGTGCTGTGAAGTCAGGAATTGATATGGTATCAGAGACACAGACATAGCCTCTGAGGTTTAGCTCTATCAATTAACTTCACACACCCAAGAAGTGCGGACTTCTTTAAAATCGGGTGGTGCAAATCCAGCAGCCATAGCACAAGAGAACGAGTAACTACACCAAGTGAGTCTCTGAGGTGCATTGCGATCGATTTCAAGATTCATGGCAAGGCGTGGAGCTTCGATCGCTAGTTTGATAGCATCTGCTGGCTCACAAACTCCCCACTCGATCAGATTATTGACGGCGTTGACTAAAGGTAGCGTCGTACCTGAAAGCGTACCATCGGGCAATCTCGCTGTGCTGTTTTGAATCGTAATTTGGCGATCGTCCCAAGGATAAGTGCCATCGGGTAAACCAAGAGGCGCAAGGGCATCACTGACCAGAAAAATTTGTTTTTTCATCCGATAGAGCAGTTTGATCATTTCGGGTGACACATGAACACCATCGGCGATTAACCCGCACCAAACCTGATCGCTTAAAATTGCCGCACCTAATAGCCCTACATCACGATGATGCAAACTGGGCATGGCATTAAAGGCATGGGTAACCATTGTTGCCCCTTGAGCGATCGCCGTTCTCGTTTGCTCAGCATTTGCCGTAGAGTGGCCTAAGCTCACAATAATATTGCGATCACGTAAATATTGAATCGTTTCCCCTGATGGATCAAGTTCGGGCGCTAGGGTAACAAGTTTAACAATGTTAGTGTAATCACCTAATACTCGCCGTAATGTATTGAAATTAAGACGTGATAATAGATATTCTTGGGGATGTGCGCCACGTTTGTCAGGATGTAAAAAAGGACCTTCGAGATGGACTCCTAAAATTTTGGCTTCATGAGGATCGGGATGTTGCTTTTGGTAGGCGATCGCTTCGGCTAGGAAAAATAGCGATCGATGTGTTTGCTCAATAGATGTAGTAACAAGCGTTGGTAAAAACCCATCTAGTCCTTGTTGATAGAGAAATCGACAAATTTCTGTTAACCTAGCGGCGTGATCGCGATCTAAATCATTAAATGGAACTCCTAATGCTCCATTAATTTGCAGATCAATTGCACCTTGAGTAGAACAGATGATTTTACGTAAACCTGTCATGATTTTTGGCGATCTCTAATTATTTTGGTTAAGTTTAGGATTCTGAGCTTTAATAAGGAAGCGTTCTTTAGAGTGTGTTTGAGAAATTTTGATCCCCCTAAATCCCCCTTACGAAAGGGGGACTTTTTTAATCTTTTCCCCATTTTGTAAGGGGATTAGGGGGGATCGATCAGTATTTTTAGCAAATACCTACACTTTTCAAATAGGCTCTTAGAAATTAAAAAATAATATTATTAAATTGCAACTGTTTCGTGAAAGTGCGTGTAATCAAGGTAGCGATGCCCATCATTTCCCATGTAGATCACATCTACAAAACGGCGATCGAATAGGATATTTCGAGCCGCATACATATGTCGAGCATGAAGTGTTCCTTCGATCGTCTCATCAACACCAGTGAGAGATACAAGAATCTGAGCATGTAATCTTTCCATTGTTTCCATTGATAATCCATATAGTGGACTACTCTCATTGATGGTATGCATCACCGTCCATGATAGTAAAAAGACAGGTGAATGATCGCGAGTTAGTTTCAACTCATGCAAACGGCGCATCATCTGACCTTCCACAGTTACTTCATCGATCATTAGGTAAACACTCAATCTCGCTTCGAGAATGTTGTTTTTTCTCTCATTAGCTGTGCGAAACATTAGTGTGGGAATGCCATTGTAATTGTGAATCGTTGCTACACGGCTGAACATCACACGGGAAGCAGATTTGGCAAATCTAGTGTAGGCTATCCCTGTAATCACTGCAAATAACATCAAACTAGCGATTGATTCTAAGGTGACGAGCAGATTGGCATATAGTGTTTGAGGATTCATTACTCCATAGCCTATGGAAGCTAATGTTTGCACACTAAAGAAAAAAGCCTCCAAAAATCCTACTTCTTTTACACCTGCGATCGCATTCGGATCGAGTAAATAGAGAATTGCAAACACGGCATTGAGAAATATATCGAAGCCCATCACAATCGTAAAAAATCCCACCCAAGGAATTGTTAACAATAGATGATATGGATCGCGAACATAAGAATACCAAGAATTTCCACCAACAACTTGAAGAACTCCATCACGCTGCTCTAGCTTGATTACAGAACGATGGATCTTATGTTTAATTCCCATATTACCAACAATTTACCAAAAACTTACCGACTTAGTATCTTTCCCAACATGGTAATATGAACGGCGCAAAGCGCTGTTCATACAAACTTAAAATGTCGCAAGTCCACACTTACTCTGAGCTAATCATAGGTCGTCTTGTCAGCCGCTACAAACGTTTTTTTGCAGATATAGAATTAGAGAATGGTGAAGTCATTACTGCTCACTGTGCGAACACGGGACCAATGACAGGCGTATGTAAATTGGGAAGTCCTGTTTTAGTTTCCTATCATCCTAGTCCCAAACGTAAATTGGCTTATAGTTGGGAGGCAATCTATCTAGATGAACAATGGATTGGCATTAATACTAGTATTCCCAATCGCGTGATTGGTCATATGCTCGATCGCCATTTATTACCAGAATTAGAGCCATATAACACCGTTAAAAGCGAAATAGCCTATGGCAACGAAAAGAGCCGTATTGATTTCTTATTAACTAATGGAGACGATACTTCTCAAAAAACCTATGTGGAAGTCAAAAATACAACTTGGAGTATGGGAAGTTTGGCTTTATTCCCTGATACGATAACAACAAGGGGGCAAAAGCACATTCGTGAGTTGATGTCGGTACTTGCAGAAGATACATCTGCTGCTTTAATCTTTTTTATCAATCGTGGTGATTGTGATCGCTTTGCCGCAGGTGCAGAGGCTGATCCTGAATATGCAAGGCTTTTAAAAGAGGCGATCGCTAAAGGTGTGAAGATATTACCTTGTCGGTTTGCGATCGAACCACCAAAAATTACTTATCTCGGTTTAGCAGAGCTAGTAGATTAGACTCAAAAAAGCAGAGGGGACGGAAAACGTCCCCTCTGCTTTTTTTGAGTTAAGTCATTACATATCTGTAAAAGGCTTCACAATTTTCCAGAATGTGTAAGGAACACCAAGACTCAAAACAAAACAAACTGCGAGTTCTGCCATAGGTCAAGAGACAAGTTTTGTATAGCGAAGTTTTTGATCTGTAGCAGATGCCACTAGATAGATCTCTAAACATACAACCTTATTGGCATTTTTGCTATCTCCAGTCGGGCGATATTTTAATCATGTTTTCGACAAACTACAGCTATTTCCGAGCAAATGAACCACAAGAATCAATTTGAAAGCGTTGCTTCGCAATGCTTTCAAATTGATTCTTGATTCGGTTTTGAATGCAAAGCGCTGTAAGTGGAGATCAAAACGCTCCACTTAGTTTGTCAGAATTTATCGTAAATTATTTCGCCAAACTCTCCAACTTGTGATAGTCTGTCTCCCTGACGGGGTTACTCCGAAAACTACAGCAGTTTACAAGCGAGTACTGGCTCATTTGTTAACAAAAATTCAAACTCAGTAAAAAACTAAGTAAATCGTCTCTCACACAAGGAAATGATATCTGTGAAAAATCTAATTAACCTAAATAAAATTTTGCTTGGCTTGACCGCCTTGGGCTGCTTATCAGTGATCGCGGTTCCTTCAGCTCAAGCACAACCCGCCTATGGTAGCTATGTTGGCGCAGGTGCTAGTTTTGGTTTTACAAGCGGCAATTCTAGTGCAGGTGAAAGCTCACGTACATCTGGTGTAATTGCGGCTCGCTATAAGTTTCTAGAATTCCCTGTTTCCGTCAGAACTCAAATTTTAATTGGTAGTAGCACCGCAGTTGTACCAACTGTTTCCTTTGATGTGCCATTAAACTTTGATACTGATGTTTACATTGGTGCGGGTGTAGCGCTTTCTAATACCGTTGATACAACTCCAGTAGGTAACAGAAATAGCTTTGTGATTCAGCCTGGGATTGACTACACAGTACCGAATAGTAATCTAGTCCTATTTGGTAATGTGATCTTTGCTTTTGATGCCTATCGCAATTCTCCCGGAACATCGGCAACTTCTTTACAAACTGGTTTGGGATTACGATTCTAGTTAAAGGCTATTTCCATCATGTCCCAACAAAGTAGATTAAAGGCAGTCCCAAGGGCTGCTTTTATTTTTATAGATTAGCGATATTACATAGTCTTTTCTGCAAAGAACTCGTTTTATGTGGCATGACTAAGCCGCGCCATCAAAAACAGTTCTTTATTTTGCGTAAGCCATACAAATTAAAATGATAATATTCGTAAAACTGTTATAGGTAAGACGATGAGCGCACCAACAGCAACCAAAATCGGACTAAATACCGCTTTGCCAAGTATTCGTCGCATACATGCCATTATTCGTGACAAAAACGAGGTTGAGATCAAACTAATTACTGGCGATCAACTCCGTGGCAAGATTGCTTGGATTGACGATCAATGCTTGTGCATGGATGCATCGGGACATAAGATCGTGATTTGGCAACATGCGATCGCCTTTATCAAAGGCTAATTAACTTTTGGGTATTGCTGCAAAGTAATTTAACGTCAGTTCGACGAAATCAAACCCAATAAGGGTTTTAAAAGCACAAAATGGCTACGCCATTTTGTGCTTTTGTATTACTATAGCGGTTTTCAAATGAGTGCGTACTTATTTGAAAACTCAAAACCCTCACGATTTAGCGGACAAGTGCCGTGGTACAATACCTAGTCTCTCAAACATTGCTGCATCATCTTGCCAGTCTGGATTTGCGGTCGTGAGCAATTTCTCACTAGAAAAGATG
>JBJTVM010000075.1:0-6174 GCA_046081205.1 Pseudanabaena sp.
ATCTACCTCTCCACAAGTTGGACATTTGACTGCTTCAAGTACCATCTTTTCTCTCTTTCCTTTCCTATTGCTGACTTTACCTTATTTTTCTCCTATCAACAAGTGTGACACACTACCATTCATTTGGGTTTTGATTGTGGATTTTTGAGAGTTGTGAAAGAGCACCCCAAAGGTGTGCGCTTTCACAACCCAAAAGGCTTAATGTGGTTTTACAGTATAGTCATCAAGAATTTCTCTCCCCCGACGAGTGAGCGTCTCGGAACCTTCGAGCATGAGTAGATATTGTCCTCTGTCCAGACAACTACGACAGGAAATCGACAGGCTACTTTTAAAAAACCAGCCATATAAAGTACCTATTATCCCTCCAATCACAATACCAATTAGCCCAGATGTTGAAGCAATTGTTAATAAAGCCTGATACCAGTCAAGATTAGGCAACCTAATACTGAAGATTAGATACAAGATGATGCCCATTACAGTACTGATTACGCCTAACCAAAACATTCCTCGTTTGGCATAGCGCCATGTCGTGTGAGTAGGATTGAATAAACCCACACTATCGGGACTGCTATAACCTTTGCCGACCAGAGCGAGGTGCTCTGGCGAGATGCCATGACATTGAAGCAACCGATATGCCTCAAAAGCTGAAGATTCGTCAGGTAAGACTGCAATCATCAGTCGAGAATGTTTTGAACGTGTGCGAGTCACAACTGATACCTGCTATCAACTGAATGTTTGAGTCAGGACATAGAAATATACCTTTTTAGATTCTACAAAATCTCAGGCGATTAAACTTATTTCTTAAAGTTAAATCAGTAATTCCCACATATAGCTTTGGAAGCACAACCCAAAGGGTTGTGCTTCCAAAGCTATATGCTTGCACAGCAAATTTTGCTTAGGACTTAAAATCCAAGAAGCAAGAGGTGCCGCCACTCACTTCTTGGATTTGGGTTTTGGAGAACTCATTCTAATTTGGCGATCGCCTGTTGATCGATCAGCACTTTACCTGTGAGTAGATCGCTAACCGTAGCGATTAAAACGCGCCGATCATCAATTTCAAAACTAACAGTAATGCGATCGCTTCCTAACTTTCCTGAAGGCTCTAGTCGCGCTATACACACTTGATCGATCTCTGATTTTTTACTATTTGCAGCTAAAGATCGAAAATCAGATTGTTTTAGCAATTGACTACTAGTCATGCGTCCAGAATTGTCATAGGTAACTTCAGCCTGTGAAATATCTGCAACCTCACCAATATCCAACCAAATTTCAGTTTGTCCTGCGATCGCCGCCTGCAAAATTAATGGTTCAGCACTTTGGCAAGGATATTTTGTCCCTTTCTCAAATAATGTATAGAAAGAGTATTGATGCAAATAGGGTTCCCAAAGTCGAATCGCATAGCTGTGGCGTAGATGATCTTCAATCTTGAGTGATTGTCCTAGGGCTAAAGCCCCATGAGCAACTGCTTCAAAGGGTTTGCCCAACTTGACTTTGGCTTTGCCGAAATAGGAAATGATCAATTGCTGCACAGCAACAATCTGACAACTACCTCCCACTAACAAAATTTGTTCGATCGCCGCTTTACTAATTCCTCGATTTAGCCCAATAGTCAGCACTTCATCAATAGCTTCTCGTAACTGCTCAAGCATCTGGTTCTGTTCTAGAATTTCCATTAACTCATCTTGACTTAGCCTGAGTTCGTGAGCCACCTTGTCCTGATCAATCCAAACTTCCCTCACTTCCTGAACAAGTGACAATTTGATTTTGATCTGTTCCGCTATTTCTAGAATCTTTTGCCAGCAGGATTCTCCAATCTGCGATCGCGCTGTTCCTAATTGACGTAAAAAATGCTCAGCAATCCACCGATCAATGTCAATACCGCCAATATATGCGTCAGACTTGGCGATCGCTTCAGCTTTAACAACTTGTTTCTGAATTGACCTGTTACTGGCGATCGGTGCAGTTCTAACTAGGCTCAAATCCAATGTCCCACCACCAAAGTCAATCACTAATACCAGTGCGTTGGGGCGAGTAATTGCATAGCCCAAAGCCGCCGCAGTAGATTCATCGATAATTTGGAAGTTAGTAACTTGTAGTTTTTCAGCAAGGTTACTAAACCAATTGAGATAACCCTCAAAGGCTCCTACGGGAACTGTAAAAATAACCTGTGTCGGGTGAATACCTTGCAATGCAAGACGCTGCCAAAGTTCTGTTAAGAAAACTTCGGCGATCGCTTCAGCATCATAAAGCGTGCCATCAATCTCACGGGATGGCGATCGAAAACTAGCGACAATATCCCGCTTAAACCCTTGGAACAAACGCTTTGAGTTATTTTCTATTAAATATTGCGATCGCGCCTGTTCTCCAAAGAGAAATTGCGGATAGTCCGTATCAGACTCAAGCACATAAACTAAACTTGGCACTAGCCAAGCCTGACCTTCGGCAGTTTCAAATCCATGGGAGATCTCCTCCAAACGCCAAGTTTTGGGTAATCCAAAATCGCGATTTTCTTCTGTTATCAGAATTGAGATCGCGGTATTACTAGTTCCAAAATCAATGGCAATAACAGTCATGTTTTGCTTGAGCTAAAGTAGAGATGGACGGCTCTATGTTGTGTTCTAACATGTTCTAAAATTTCAAGGAGCAAAAACCGATGAAAGTAATCATGGCAGCGATCGCCACACTTGGAGCAATGACTACATGTGTAGGATCATCGTTTGCTGATGTCTCTATAAGCATTAGATTTGGATCAAGTCCATCAGTCAATACCTATCGAACTTACGATTCTTACCGTTCTAATGTCCGTCAGCCCATTTATCACAATCCATATAATCAAAATTATTACAATCGCGACTACCACAGACACAATACTAACTCTAGGGTGATTGTCCGTGAGGTAGTCCCCAACTATGGCAGTGCTTGGAATAACTACCCGACGACTGTGCATAGAAACTATCCTACTAGTACTCAACCAGTCTATAACCCATATAACGTTGACCTTGATGGCAGTCGCTACATCATCGAAAAACACTACATTCTTATACGCTAAAAGTTTTGCTTCCCAATAAAAAAGGCAGCGCAAAGCGCCGCCTTTTTTATTGGGGTTTAACACCAAAGCACAAACTGGCTACGCCATTTTGTGCTTTGGTCAAGAAATGAGGAGAGACGTAAAGCATCTCTCTTCATTTCTTGGGTAGTGTTTTGTAAGTATTGTCTAACCTGCCAGCTTTATGCTTTCATCAATATTACAAAGTGGAGCATTGAATTCAATATGAAAAAATCTGTCTCTTTTGCAGTTGGCTTGGTTTTATTAGGTCTAAGCGCTTGTACTCCTCCATCTACCCCAACTAGTGAAGCTCCTAGCCAAACTAAACCCATAAAAAATTCAAATACTTGGCATGACTACACCTCTGAAGCTGGAAAGTTCAGTGTACAGATGCCTAATAAGCCAGAAGAGAGATCTGAAGAGAAAAAAACTGATATTGCAACAGTCAAGATGAATATGGCGGTTTCTGAGTTTAATGACTCAGCTTACTTTGCTAGCTATGCTGATTTTCCAGAAAAGTTTCCTGATTCAGAGATCCAGCCGCGATTGAATGAGGCTATGAAAGGCATTGTGAACAGCCTAAAGGGTAAAGTCAAATCTTCAAAAGAGACAAAACTTGGTAAGGCTTCATGCATTGATTTTGAAGCCAGTGGCAAAATACAGGTTATTGATGCTTTATTCAAAGGACGCATTTGCCTTAATGACAATCGCCGTTTCTATCAAATGTTTGTATTGGCTCCCGCATCCAAATTCTCCGATGCTGATGTTGATCGCTTCATCGGTTCTTTTAAAATCAACGAGTAAATTAACAAAAAACTTAAAGAGACGTTTTGCGTCTCTTTAAGTTTTAGAAGTTGAACCTAAAGAAATAATCATTGAGCCAATCACCACAGCGATCGCTCCCATATAGCCCAATAAACTTAAAGGTGATGGCGGTAAAAATTGCGGGACAAAATGGGGCAAGATCGCTGAAGCGGCAAGAGTAACAAGTGGTGCAAGTGTAATCACTGCACTGACTCGCGAGGCTTCCCAATGTTCAAGCGCCGCTGCAAAAGCACCATAGGCAATCAAAGTATTGAAAGCGCAAAATATTAGAGCCATTAAAGGCAATCCAGATAGAGTCAATAGTCTAGCTGGATGAGCCATTGGAGCAAATAGCATGGCAGCACTGAGATAGAGACATAACAAAACTGAAGTCGAAGGCAGATTAAGTAATAGCTGCTTTTGAGCAAGTCCATAAAAAGCCCAAACGATCGCCCCTAGGACTAGAAGTATATTGCCCCACATATAGGTATCAAAACTGGTTACCAGCGATCGCACTTGATCATGGGAAAACAACAAAAGTCCACAAACCAGAATTGCGACCCCACCCCATTGGCGATAGTTGTATTTTTCTTTGAAAATGACCAATGAAGCCATTCCCATCATCACAGGCGCAATTTGGGTAATTACTTGAGCATTATTGGCTGAGGTTTTGCCTACACCGATTAAAAACAAAATATAGTTGAACGAAAGTCCGCCAACGGCTACTAAAAACAATGGCAAGGAAACTTTCTGCAATTGTTGCCTTGTTGGTAGTTGCTTGCGTAGCGCTAAATATATTCCCAGCACAACCCCTGAAACCGTAAAGCGAAACCAAGTCACGGTGAAGGGATCTAGCTCTTGGAGGACAATCTTAAGAGCGATCGCCAAAAATCCCCATAACAAAACTGTGAGCAACGATAGCGCTAGCCCTAAACGCGATCGCCCTGAAACTTGGTGTAAAAGCATGGAAATTTGGTCACATAAAATTAAAAGGGGCGCAATGCGTCCCTTTTAATTTTATGCAAAACTTTATGCAAACATTTCGACACTAGAGGAGTAAATCGGCTCAACATGAATGGCAATAACGCGCTTAGGACGGACTAACAAAATTTCGTTTAATTCAGCCCTTACAGGAATAGGCATAAGATCATCCTCATTTGCCTTTGCCTTAAATTGTGATGCATACCAAGTTTTGACTTCTTCGATAGTCGTAAATTTTGTTGTAACTTCCTGTCCGCCTTCTAGCTTTAAATGCACGATATATTCATTAGGCTTTCTGGGTTCTCTCGGCATCTCGATCTACTCCGTCTAAATTTCGCGTAATCATGCTGAATTATATAGCAAATGATAGTAGGGGCAATTCATGAATTATGCATTACCTCTTATTTCCGTACATGATTGTCGAGAATTTGCGATCGCACTGCGACTCAGTAATAGACTAGTTATACCAAAACACAAAACGGCTACGCCATTTTGTGTTTTCAAAACCATTACTGGATTTGGTTTTTAATTAACAAAAGTGTTGCCACACTTTCGTTAATTGGTATTAATAAATGAGGAGATAAGGGAGTTAGGTTATGACCGCAGTAATAAGTCCCCCAAGGGAGCACATAATTTTAAAGAGCATCCATTGGGAAACCTATCAATCTTTGGTACGAGATTTGGGAGCGCAGCCTAGCAAACGTTTAACCTATGACAATGGAGTTTTGGAGATTAGAATGCCGCTACCACCTCATGAGCGTTACAAAAAATGGTTAGGGCGGTTAGTGGAAATTATTACGGAAGAGTTAGGAATTGAGATCGCGAGTTTGGGGTCTTGTACTTGGAGCCGTGAGGATTTGCGGAAGGGTTTGGAGCCTGATGAGTGTTATTACATCCAGAATGAGACGGCAGTGCGTGGTAAAGAAACAATAACTTTATCAGTTGATCCGCCGCCAGATTTGGCGATCGAGGTGGACAGTACAAGCAGTTCACTAGATCGGATGGGAATCTATGCGGCGCTGGGTGTGCCTGAGGTATGGCGTTATGACTTTAAGGTAATGACGTTTTGGGTGCTGGTGGATGGTGTGTATGTTTCCCGCGAGACTTCGATCGCTTTGCTATTGGTGACGGCGATCGCGGTGCAGGGTTTGCTGAGTGAGGCGGTGAATATGGGTGAGACGAGTTGGGCAAGGAGGGTGAGGGAATTTATTGCTTCTCAGTCCCATTCTCCAAAAAGCGCAGAGGACTAAAAAAACATATTGGCTATAATTGATTACAGCGCTTTGCGCTGATTTAAAACCCAGAAATATTTTTGAAAGCGGTGTTTTGCAACGCTTTCAAAA
>JBJTVM010000076.1:0-5645 GCA_046081205.1 Pseudanabaena sp.
TGATCTTGAGCGATCGCAGGAATCAATCCTTGAGCATCATATTTAAGATTTTCAATCCAATTGTCAGACATTGTTTAGATGTTAGTTTATTAAAACTGACTATACCAAGCATTCTTGCAACTGTTTGTGAAGTAACTGTCCATCAAGATTCCTGCCAATGAGAACTAATTGATTGCCAGTAGGCTTTTGACGATGATCGTAGGCTAATTCATAACGCTTACCACTTAACTGAAAGATAAATCGCAAATCTTGAGACGCAAAACTGAGAACACCCTTAGCTCGGAATACATCGTTGGGCATTACCTTATCAAGGAAATAGGTGAACTTGTCTAAATCAAATCGGCGATCGCTTTGAAATGAGATAGATATAAATCCATCATTGGCTAAATGGTCAGAATGGTGATGATGATGTTCATGTTCGTGATGTTCATGGTGATCATGTTCATGAATCTCATCCTCGTTCTCTACTTGTTGATAAACACTAGTTGGAGCTAGTTCAACATCTAGAATTAAGGGCAATGGAACTTCTCCATATTGCGATCGCAAAATTCGCGCCTTTGATTTCTTCTTGCGGAGGTAATCTTCTAGCTCTTCAACTTGTTCTTCAGGGACTAAATCAGTTTTGTTCAACAGCACAATATCGCCATATTCTACTTGACTCATGGCTGCCTCACTTTGGAAATGTTCGGGAGTAAAGGTCTCTGCATCTATAACTGTGAGAATCGAATCCAATCGGGTAAGATGCTTGAGTTCTGTCCCCAAAAAAGTTAAGGCGATCGGTAAAGGGTCAGCAACGCCAGTTGTCTCGATCACCATGTAATCAATTCGTTCACTTCGTTCTAAAACGTTATACACAGCATCAACTAAGCCATCATTAATTGTGCAGCAAATACAGCCATTACTTAGCTCCACCATGCCATCTTCAATATCAACAAGTAACTGTCCGTCAATATTAATGTCCCCAAACTCATTCACCAAAACCGCTACTTTAAGATCCTGACGATTTTTGAGGATTTGATTGAGAAGTGTCGTTTTGCCACTGCCTAAGAATCCCGTAACAATTGTCACAGGCATTCCGCGTTTGGGGATATCGAGTTGAGGAGTTTTCATGGTCTTGTCTAATCTGACATGAATAGTGCTAAAGTTCATTTATGATAATGATTATCATTCTCATAAGTATACCCACATTAGCAACTATGTCAACCTCAGCAAAAATTTTGATGAAAGCCCAAAATTGGAAAAGCATCACTCTGTCATTTGTAGCTGTCTCTACTAGCTATTTCTCTCTAGGACTAACTGGGATTCTGGCTCATTCAAACCACAGCAATAAACCCAAGGTGGTTGCTACAACCAGTATTCTGTGTGATGTCACCAAGCAAATTGCTCAAGATACAATCGATCTAACTTGCCTTGTGGATGCAGGCTCCGATCCCCATGATTTTAAGCCTAGACCATCCGATCGCCTTGCGATCACCCGTGCAAATTTGGTTCTTTATAGTGGTTACGGCTTTGAGCCTGAGATTATTAAACTTATTAATGCGACGAATGGGAACTTTACCAAAGTTGCAGTGCATGAGATGGCAGTTCCCCTAGCACTAGAGCTTGAAGAAGATGGCGAAAAAGTCAGCGATCCCCATGTTTTCCATACGGCGCAAAACGGCGCAAGGATTGTTGAGGTTATAGGAGCAAGCCTCAATCTGTTAGCACCTAGCAAATCTTCAATGTATAGAGCTAATACCAAGAAATTGAGTGCCGAATTTCTCCAAATCGATAGCTGGATTAAAGAGCAAATTGCCACAATTCCTCCAAATCAGCGTAAATTGGTAACTACCCATGATGCTTTTGGCTATTATTCCAAAGCTTATGGAATTTCTGTTGCAGGAGCATTGCAGGGCGTTAGTACTGAAGAGCAAGCTACACCTAAGAGGGTTGCCGAGCTTGTACGAGCAATCAAGCAAGAAGGTGTGCCAACTGTTTTTGCTGAGTCAACAATCAACCCCAAATTGATTACAGCCGTAGCCAAAGAAGCTAACGTCAAGGTATCTGATCGCGAACTATTTGCCGATGGACTAGGCGAAACTGGAAGTGAGGCTGACACCTATCAGAAGTTCTTTATTGCCAATACTCAAACAATTGTGGAAGGTTTGGGCGGTAAATTTACTCCATTTAAAAGCACATCAGTTCTCAGATTATTAAACATCAAATAATTTCCTAAAGGCTTTGCTTGTAGAGATTTTCAGTTGAGATGTTTTCCAGACAAGGCACTTAGGCACTTTTTCCGTGAATAAATAGGATAAATGTTGCCTAACCTTGTTTGTCAGGAAATCGAACCCGAAACAATGAATTTATCGTGATCCGTTTTACATAGGCAAACTTTTCCAAATCACAACGATTGTCCCCACACCACTTTGAGTTGGCAATAGGTTGAGATATCTTACAAAAGAACTTTGCTTCACTTTGAAAATTAATCCACCTCCATAATTAGAGAGTTGATTGACTTCAAATTTGCTCTTTTGGAAGCTAGGTGCAAAAAAACTACTAAATAATTGTTCGGGTTTTTTATCTAAAATGACAACGAAATTACCATCAAAACCAGATTTAGGTTTATCAATATCGTAACTATTGCGCTCTTTTACAGATTTAGCATAAAACTTTTCTGGTTGAGCAAAATAAAATTCTGGAATGGCGATCCTTTGAGCGCCTAACTCACTTAACTGCTTGAGCACAATATCAAAATCTGTCTCCGCTTTACTGGCTACAGACAAGGCGTGCAATTTATTTATATCCACTGGTTTACTAGCAAGGACGATCGCTATTCCCTTTCCTTCACGGGTTATCAAATTAAGAAACTTGTTCAGTCCACCTTTAAATATTTGATAAACTTTTTGTCTAGGGTCGTTGGTTAAGATTTTTATTTCATAGCCTCTAGCTTGTAATTCTCTTTCAAAATAGGAAGCTACAACATCTTGGCGATCGCCTGTTTGCAGACTCGCTAAATCCTCTTGTCCTTGCAGTAATCCCCATGAGCCAATTTCTGCATTGGGATATTTGGGAAAGTCAATAAATGGATCGTTAGCGTTTTTTTTCACTTCTAGATTTGGAGATTTAGTCTCGTCTTGAAATTCTAAATTTTGTGTGGATAGAGGTTTAGAGCTTAGCTGCTCTTGCTGTATTTCTTGTTTAGGTAAAGGCTTATCTAAGCTATTATTTGAACCTTTATTAAGAGATAGATTTGAATTTGATTCTGAAGCTTTGTCAATTAGTTGCAAAGAACTAGTCTTAGGATTAGATTGAGTAGAAGAATTAGGAGAATCCTTCGGAGGAGTAATTGTCCGATTAGATGGTAATTCTATGACTCTAATTCCCTCTAATTCGGGCTGATTGACTGTATTGGTTGTATCATTTTTTGATTTAAGTGTATTCGGTAGTAGCAACAGCACAATGTGAAATCCCAAAGAAAATAACAACATCCAAGTCCATAATGGGAAAAGAAAATGTTCTCTATTCTTGAAAAATCTAAACTGACTCATACTACATACCATTATTACTGCTTTAACTTATGTTCTTGAGCAGCGATCGCTTGGACTACATCAGCATAGGTAATGTCTGGAATAGCTTTATGAATGCGAATTACACGATGGGGAATAGTCATAATCGCGATCGCCGTTTGCATGGGCGGACAACCAGAATCTTGGCATTGTAATTGGCTGAGAGAAACAACTGTACGGCGATCAATTTGTAAGACTTCATATAGCCAATCCTTGACCTGCTACGACTGTTCAGCACTAACGACAGTTTTTTTGGGAAAAAGATCTATGGACATGAGATGAAAATGTGGCGCTAAGGTAATTCGATTATATGCTAAGAATGATAATCATTATCAAATTACCCGCAATTTCAAAATCAAAATTATGCTAGAAGTCGAGCATTTAGCGGTCAGCTATCACGATGTTAAGGCAGTGGAGGATGTCAGCTTTACGATCGCCTCTGGGCAGATGGTGGCAGTGATTGGTCCCAATGGTGCTGGCAAGAGTACGGTTTTCAAAGCGATTTTAGGCTTGGTTCCTGCTTCTAGTGGTCATGTGCGCTATCGATCGCGAGCCTTGCATCGACAACTGCGTACCGTTGCCTATGTACCGCAGCGATCGCAGGTGGATTGGGATTTTCCTGTGACCGTATGGGGCGCAGTGATGATGTCCCGCACCCGTCATCGTAATTGGCTGGGCTGGATCAAAAAGTCGGGTTGTCACTGCGAGAGCATTGTCAAATCAGCGCTTCAGCGTGTCGGGATGTGGGATTTGCGCGATCGTCAAATTGGTGAATTGTCAGGTGGTCAACAGCAAAGGGTATTTCTGGCGAGGGCGATCGCCCAAGAAGCAGAGTTACTATTTTTTGATGAGCCATTTGTGGGTGTCGATAAGAAAACGGAAGCCGTAATTTTTGATGTATTTGCGGAATTAAAAGCTCAAAACAAAATTCTATTAGTGATTACTCACGATCTTGGCTCCAATTTGGATAATTACGATCGCCTATTGCTGATAAATAAGGAACTAATTGCTGACGGTGATCGCGATGCTGTGATTACTACCCAGAATATTAAACGAGCCTATGGCGACAGTGTGATTTTGATACAGAAAGAACTTATCGAAATTGGAACGGCGCTTCGCGCCGTTCAAGCTAATATTTAGGAATAAAAATTATGTTGAATTGGTTAATAGAGCCTTTGGGCTTTGAGTTTATGCGAAATGCGATCGCGATTGGTGTCCTGATTGGCATTTTATCGGCGGTAATTGGTAGTTATCTGATCGTGCAGCACATGGGACTTTTAGGAGATGTGGTCGCCCATGCGGTCTTACCCGGATTAGCGATCGCCTTTTATATTGGTATGGATATTTTTCTCGGCGCATTCATCGCAGGAACGATTAGCACCTTTGTGGTGGCTTGGATTCAGACCCATTCCAAAATTAAAGTTGATACGGCAATGGCTCTGGTATTTTCAGGATTTTTAGCATTGGGAGTCATGTTGATTACTACGCTCAAAAGCAAATTAGATCTGCACAGCTTTCTATTTGGCGATATTTTGGGAGTAACAAGTACTGATCTATGGCGAACGTTGATTATTGCGATCGCGGTTCTAAGCTGTGTCGCCATCTTTTACCGAGAATTAATCTTCTATTGCTTCGATCCCCTAGCATCTAAAGCGATGGGTTTACCTGTCCATTTCATCCACTTTGGACTGATGGCAGGAATCACACTCACAATCATCGCCAGTATGCAATCAGTCGGTGTGGTGCTAGTGGTTTCACTCCTTACTGGACCCGCCGCCACTGCTTATCTATTAGTAAAAGAATTACATTTAATGATGAGCTTAGGAGCGATAATTGGGGTTATTGCGAGTGTCAGTGGAATGTATGTTAGCTATTATCAGAATGTGCCTTCGGGTCGTGCGATCGTGTTAATTATTTCAGGATTTTTCTTGTTAGCTTTACTATTTAGTCCTTCGCAAGGGATTCTGACCAAGCGGGCTGTTACCCAACGAACAAAAACCTTGCTGAGTAAAATAAAGGCAAATAAATAATCATCAGTTTCCATCGTATTTTGCAGATATATCGGCGTTGTTGCATAAAAAGGGGAGGCATTGCAGG
>JBJTVM010000077.1:0-7417 GCA_046081205.1 Pseudanabaena sp.
GTAATTAATTTTGCTTAACTACTTACGTGCGCCACAGTTTTCTAGGTTTGAGCTATTCTACTTAAACTAACGTCAATTCGACGAACGTGCAAAATAGTAAAAGGAGCAGAGCAATTTTTACTATTTTGCACCATTTGCGCCGCGCGAAGCGCGGCGCAAATGGCTATATCGAATTCACCTTAAACTATAAACTTTGGGCTAATTATGGACTCGATATTAAGACAAGGTAGCAAGGGTAGTGCTGTTGCCGAGTTGCAGCAACTTCTCCAGAGTAAAGGATTCTATACTGGCAAGATTGACAGCGATTTTGGCGTTGGTACGACAAATGCTGTCTTAAAATTTCAAAAAGCAAATGGATT
Source organism: Pseudanabaena sp. (assembly GCA_046081205.1). Lineage (GTDB taxonomy): Bacteria > Cyanobacteriota > Cyanobacteriia > Pseudanabaenales > Pseudanabaenaceae > Pseudanabaena. The sequence goes on from JBJTVM010000077.1 coordinate 360, forward strand.
AGTAACTGATGGCATTGTGGGTAGTTTGAGTTGGGCTAAGCTGCGTGCGGTTGTTCCGACGACTACATCATCTCAAGTCTTGCCTACATTATTGCCAGGCTCTAAAGGCTCGGCAGTTGCTCAAGCGCAACAACTACTCAAAGACAAAGGCTATTACCAAGGTCGCATTGATGGAGATTTTGGCATGGGAACAAGGGATGCGATCGCTGCATTTCAACGCGCCAATGGCTTAACTGTCGATGGCAAAGTAGGCGAGCAAACGTGGAAAAAATTGCAAGCCCCTACGATCGCAGATGTCACACCTCCAGTCACTTTTGTGGAGATTGTCCGCCCAACATCGTCAACACCTACACCTATAACTCCATCACCCTCCGCCACACCCACACCTTCAATTTTTGTTCCTACACCAAATGGAACGCCAACTAGTAGTAATAGTAGTACTACTGATTCGGCAACTTTTGTTTCTAAACCAAGTGGAACGCCAACTAGTAGCACTAATGTCACTGCTGATTCAGCAACTTCAGTTCCAATCGCAAGTGCAATTAGCCTCGTTGATGCAGCGAATAGTTATAGCCGAGCTAGATTGCCCAATCAAACTGCTGCATTAAATAACTTACAAGCAAGTATTGCTCCAGATATATTGCAGCAATTTTTTCAGCGTTGGCAGATCGCATCTGCACAAGCAACCACAGTAACATCTCTACAAGATGCTTTTAGTGGTTACAACAGCGCTCAAATGCTTAACCAAAATCTTGCCCTGCAATGGTTACAAAGCCAACTTTTGCCACAGGCGATCGCCCAGTTTCGTCAAGATTGGTCAAACCTGAATGCAGGCATAGGTATAAGCACACCATTTTCCCCGCAACCTAGTCCGACTCCATCTCCCTCTTCTCAACTGCAACTGATTAGCCTCACTGAGGCCGTGAAAGTTTATAAACGTGAAGCTAGGCAAGTTACTGCATTGGAAAAACTGCAAGCCTCTATCCCAGCACAAACTATGCAACAGTTTTTCCAGCGTTGGTCAACCGCTTCCGGGCAAACAGCGATCGCCATTTCTTTGGTTGATACATTTCAAGACTACGATAGTCAGAAATTTCCTAGTCAACTCAATGCTTTGCAATGGCTAGAAAAAGAGCTAACTACAGCTAATTTAGAGAAGTTTTCATTGGATTGGCAAACAATCTAAACAGTTCACAACAGATCAAAAAGGGCGCTTTACTTGCTTTTTGATCTAAAACTTGATCTAAAAATTGACAGCACCTTGGCGACGTACCAACCAACCCGTTGTAGTCCATTCCACTACGGTGGAAGGCAACCCACTACCTGATTGCTTAGTAATATCAATTCCATCGCCTAAGGTGATTACTGTGGGGAAATCCCCATGAATTTCCAGCATTTTACGATAGGGTGGCTCATTACTTTTGTTAGCACTTGTAGTCAGCATGGGTCCCGTTTGCTGCAAAATGGCGATCGCTATTTTGCTATCGGGAATTCGCACACCCAAAGTTTTAAAGCCTTGATTTAGCTTACAGCCGCGATCGCTAGCAGGTAAGACCAAAGTCACAGCTCCTGCAAAATATTTCTGAGCCACTTGTTCCCAAGTTTCCAGCGCAGGATGACTTGTATCTAAAAATGGTAAAAATTCTTGCCAACTCGCCGCCATCAAAATTAGCGGTTTTTCAGGCGATCGCTGCTTAAGCGTAAAAATATCGGCACTGCGATCGGGGCGCACCGCCAAAGCAGGTACAGTATCTGTAGGAAAACTAACTAACTTGCCAGATCTTGCGCCAGCCACCAAAGCTGCTAAACAAACTAAAGCCACTGCATTCCACTATCACTAGAATTAACCAACCAAATACAGCCTATTGAGGCTTTGAGTAGTACAGAAATATTTTTGAAAGTGACGTGAAGCGCCATTTTCAAAAATATTTCTGGATTTTAACTAAGTGCAAAGCGCTATAAGCACTCACAACTAATAAAATTGATTAAAGCAATTTTTTGATAAAGTTGGCAAAGTAGGGTTTAAAAATATGGTTGCAGCCTTAATGCTAAGAGCATCTTCCGATATCCTTAGCAAAGCACAAGAAGAACTAAAACTTAGAGGATACACGTCTTTGCAGTTAGCAAGTGAGCTTAGTTTAGCTGTGCAACTAGTCGAAAACTTCTTGAATGGAGAAATAGTCGATCGTAATACCTATGACTTAGTTTGTGAAAAGCTAAATATTACTATAAACAATATTCAGGAATTGACAATAGAAAAATCCGTAGAAAGCAAAGATTTATCAACTTTTCAAAACCCTATTGTATCTACTAATAATACTCATAATATTGTTGCAGATAATAAGACTGTAGGGATTGGTAACTCAAATAATAATCTAACTACAGACAGCAACATTCAAAGCTTGAGTGATAGCTTGCCTACAAGTATTGAATTTGGTATTGATCAATTATTGCAGACTATTCGCAAAAATATCTCTTCTGCTTTGATCCGTCAATGTGATCGTCTTAGAGTAATTGATATAAATACACCACTTAATTTGCATGATTTATATACAGAGATTAATGTTTTTGCTACTTTGCCAAGCAGTCAGTGCCTTGATTTAAACGAAGCTTTTGCAAATGTATCTCCTGAACAATACGATCGCTTTTACCTAGAAAAACTCCATCCACCTAAAATTCCAGCAAATCAGGCTCTAGAAAAGTCCAAACAAGTTTTGTTGGTTGGCGGTTTAGGATCAGGAAAGACAATGTTACTTAAATATTGGGCAATATCCTGTATCTCAGGTAGTATTTTGCCTAAATATTTGCCATTGTTTTTGCCTTTACGATCGCTGGTTACCTTGGATAATATAGGTAATCCGATTTTATGGTTAAAGCAACAACTGATTAACTATGGACTATCAGATGAATTATTAGATCACAAAGTTGAGCAATTATTAACCCAAGGAAACTTGTTATTGATTTGGGATGAGTTAGATGATCTACCTGAAATACATCGTGCAGAAGTCGCTCAAAAAATCTTGAGATTTAGTGATCGCTATCCCAAGAATCGCCTAGTAGTTGCTACACGCAATCCCATCTATGGGCATATATTAGAGTCATTTTCGATAGTGGGAATAGCACCTTTTGAAGAATTGCAAATTACCGCATTTGCCAGTCAATGGTTCCAAACTACTTGTGCTGACAAGCCGAAGAAACATGAAAAGTTCCAACAATTGCTTGCCACAAATAAACCATTGGCTGAAATAGCTAGTTGTCCTTTATTGTTAACCCATCTTTGTACTGTTTTTAACAGTTGTGAGTATCTCAAACCCAACTTTTATCAAGAAATCTTAACCCTATTATTAACTAAGTGGGAGCAGACTAAATGCCTGCCTAGCGATCAAAATCATGCTTTATCAACTTCTCAAAAACTAGATTTACTTTCCTATGTGGCGATCGTGTCGCTAGATCGCCACGGCTATATATGGCAAAACAATCAACTTGAAGAAGACTTTCAGAACTGTATTGCAGCTAGTCACAACTTATCCAAGTTGGCGATTAATTATGATCAGATCTTTCAGATTCTCAAATGGCAGCATAGTCTATTGTTTGAATGTGCTAAAGGCATTTACTCACTTGCTCATACGACATTGCATGATTATCTTGCCGCCTATCGAGTTGCCAATAGTACACCAAGTGATGCTCAAAAATATTTGCTTGAACGCATCTATCTCAAGCGTTGGCATGGGGTAATTGTAATGACTGTTAGTATTTCCCAACAAGCAGATCGCATGTTGAAGATGATGAAACGCAAAATTGATGACTTGGTGAGTCAAGATCCCCAATTGCAATCATTTCTCACATGGGTTAATCAACAATCAATTCAGATCCAAACTCCTTACAAAGCCGTGACAATTCGGGCTTTATATTTAGATATTGATTTAGAAAATACGCGATCGCTTGATCGCGCTCGCGCCTTAGACATTGCTCATTCCCGATCATTGGAACGTGCTCGCAGCAAGGCTTTAGGCAACGACAACACAATGGCTACAGAGGTAGATATTGATTACACAATTAATTTAGCACTCAATCTAGACTTGGCTTTATATTTTGCTAACCATCCTGTTTTAGAGTTGGCTTGTATACTTGAGCCAGATCTCCAGAAAGGCTTACAGTTTTTACGCCAAAAACTTCCCGATCCTTCTAAAAATCGAGAATCTTTTGCTAAGTGGTGGCAAGCTAAGGGTTTAGATTGGTCAAAAAAATTACGTAACTTGATTGTTCAGCACCGTAAAAGTTCGCAAGAGTGGCAGTTTAGCGACAATCAAATTAAAGTGTTGCGGACATATCATGATGCCAATAAGCTTTTGATCGAGTGCTTGAATAATGCTGAATATCTCAGCCCCCTAGTTAAGAGTCAAATAGAGTCTACATTGCTGCTTCCTCAGGGCGAGTACAGCATATTACAGTACTAATGCCAACAGTGTTGGTATATAGCGCTTTTCTAGCAAGCAAGGTACATAGGTTTGTTTCCCCGCCGAAGGCGGGGAAACAAACCTGTACTTCACGCCTATATAGCAATCCTTGAGAATCAAAACCCAAAAGAGTAATGGCGGTGCTTCGCGCACCATTACTCTTTTGAGTTGGCTGTTTCTTCTTTTTCTAGCCATTTGCACCGCCCAAAGTGCGGTGCAAATGGCACAAAAAGGTAAAAATCGCTCTGCGATTTTTACCTTTTTGTGCGTTCGTTGAATTGACGTTTTTTTAATCGTGATTGCTATACTTTAAGCATTACTTTCAAGAGATAGATATTCTGTGCTAGAAGTTCGCAAAATCTGTAAATCTTATGGGAAGAAGCAAGTTTTACAGGACTTAAGTTTTGCTATTCAAGCAGGCGAAGTCTATGGGTTATTAGGTCCGAATGGTGCTGGTAAAACCACTACGATTAGTATTTTATGTGGTTTGATACAAGCTGATCGCGGGCTTGTCACAATGAATGGTCTACATGCATCAGGTGCAACGCGATCGCTAATTGGCGTGGCTCCTCAAGAAAATATTTTTTATAAGAGCTTAACCTGCGAAGAAAATTTGCGTTTTTTTGGGCAGCTTTATGGGCTGAGCAATGAAGCTTGTCGCAAGCAATCTCAGTACTGCTTAGAACTGGTGGGTCTAGGCGATCGCGCTAAGAGTATTGCTGATACTCTTAGCGGCGGAATGCAGCGTCGGCTGAGCATGGCGATCGCCCTTGTGCATCAGCCACAATTGGTGGTACTTGATGAACCAACCACAGGACTAGATATTGAAGCTCGTTATGAAGTTTGGGAATTGATTCGCAAACTTAAAAGTCAAGATACCGCCATTTTATTGACTACACATATGCTTGACGAAGCTGAACGTCTCTGTCAGCGAATTGGCATTATCAAACAAGGTAGTTTGCTGGCGGAAGGAAGTCTTGAAGAACTGAGTAAACATGTGCCTGCTAAAGAAATTGCAATTATTTGTACACCTACTGAGGATTTGGCGATCACTAGGGCGATCGAGTTGGGCTTTGCCTATCGCTACTACGGACGTGATTTAGCTTTTTGGCTACCTAAGATCATGGAACTAAAAGAAATTCTGGAATGTTTTGAAGGCATCACAATTGACTCAATTATGCGCCAACCCGTCCGCCTAGAAAATATCTACGTAGAAGTTACCCAAGGCTTTAAATAGTCCCAAAAGATTTGTAGAAAGCGTTGCTTCGCAACGCTTTCTACTTCACAAAAAGGATTTTAAAAGTACAAAGCGGCTTAGCCACTTTGTACTTTGATATAAGTCAGCGCAAAGCGCTGTAGCACCTGCGGCGTTAGCAATTGCTCAAAAGCGTGAAAGCCTTAGCTTTGTATACTTTGAGCATGATTAAAGACTGCCTCAGTAAAAGCAAACAGATTTTGCTGCATTTGCTTAGAATCTGAGGCAACAAGACGATCTAGTGACGTGTAATATGTTGCAGCTAATTTTGGGCGGCTACCAGTTTTGATCATCCATAAACCATCGGCAAGACTCGCTCTAATCTCGACCATAATATGATTATTATCTGGTAGCGTGAAATGATCAGAAATGCCATGAAAAGCCTGAATCTGGGTCTTTGCGTCCCCCTTAATCCAAATTGTTGCGACAAGATAAGGACTCACTGATTGGAGATCGCTATGACTTACAGATCTTGCAGCATAGATATAAAGCAATTGCAACCAAGGTAAAGGATAAATAACCTCTAAGGCGCTATAGCCACTTGGTTTTGCGTCAGTCTTCCTTGCTTGAAAATAATTGATTGTTTTAGCCCATTGCTGACTAAACATTTTTGCCACATTAGGATTAATAAATAGCTCACCCCATTGACTATGCTGCCAGGGTTGCATATACATAAAATGCATATATTCGGCAAACTCATGGGCAAGGCGCTCGTGCTTTTGAGCTACCAAAGCATATACATCTTGCCAACAAAAATATGGCATGGATGAATTAACTTCATCATAGGGCTTTAGATAATGCTGTTTTGCTAAATTACTATCTAAAATTTCAGACTCGATTAGACAATAGCTATTACTAATTACTGCTATATAAGTCTGTTTAGCCTGAGACTTAGCCAAAACAAATAATGAGTCTAAAGAGAGCTTGCTTAACTCACTCTCCAAACGATGATCACAGAGAATATCAAAGTCTTGACATTCCAAAATTATGTCAGGTTGTATATCTGACATAAATGAAGGATAGCTAACAGCTTTAACAAAGGTTGAACTTGGCTTGCCCGATCGCTGCGTTAAAAAGTCAACGAAATCCTGTCCTAAATCTTGAATATTTTCTAGCAAATATTCCCAAGAAGCGGCAAAACGCTCTTTCTTGTCTAGGTTTGGTGGCAGCAAAAAAATATTACTCATAGCTGGGCGCTATCTAGCCTTGTTTCATTACATTGTATAGGTTATCTATTAACACATCTCAATTAGTAAAGTAACGATTTTTATCTTTACCTTTAAATTCAGATTGTTTAACGTCAGTTCGACAGAAGCAAAAAATGGTAAAAATCGCTTAGCGATTTT
>JBJTVM010000078.1:0-3444 GCA_046081205.1 Pseudanabaena sp.
GCTTTACAGTCAAGCATTAGCTAGGGATTGGCGGCGCAAAGCTCCGCCAATCCCTCTTTAGGTTTTATGTTCTAAGCAACCGTGAATTCGACGAACGCGCAAAGTGGTAAAAATTAAAGTGCGATTTTTACCACTTTGCGCCATTTGCACCGCGCTTCGCGCGGCGCAAATGGCTATATCGATCACGTTAAGCAAAACTTGCTTTGTTATAGAATAGGGAATGGCTGAATATTTTGTAGGAGTTGGTTTTGATTTCTTCAGCAGGAATTTCTGATAGTTTGGATTCTGACACTTTGGAACGCGATCGCGAACGGGATTTATACCTGCATCGATCGCATTTCCCTGCTTTAGGAGTTAAAAACCGTACTTACTTTAACTATGGCGGGCAGGGGGTGATGTGTGGGGCTGCCCTAGATGCGATCAATAAAAACTTTCGTCATATCGAGTCACTGGGTAGCTTTTCTAATGCGGCTGGGGATTGGATGGTCTCTGAATATAATGCAACGAAAACAGCGATCGCCCAAGAATTTCAAGTTAGCCCCGCCACAATTACCCTCACCGAAAATACAACTGTTGGTTGCAATATTGCTCTGTGGGCTGTGGATTGGAAACAAGGCGATCGCTTAATGCTCTCAGACTGCGAACACCCTGGCATTATTGCAGCGGCTATCCAAATTCAAAAGCGCTTTGGCATTGAAATTGACTATTTCCCCTTGATGAATACTCGCAATGCTAGCGCTGCAGGGAAAGATAGTGAAGCCGTTGTGGAATTATTAGTGCAGCATTTGCAACCTCAAACGCGGATGGTGATGCTCAGTCATATTTGCTGGAATACAGGACAAGTTTTGCCATTAAAGGCGATCGCTAAGGCTTGCCACGATCAAAATGTGTTGGTTGCTGTTGATGCTGCACAGTCAGTGGGTGTGCTGCCCTTAAATCTGGCGGATACTGCGGTGGATTTTTATGCTTTTACTACCCATAAGTGGTGGTGCTCAACCTTGGGCTTGGGTGCTTTGTATATTCGCCCGGAGATTTTTGAGGTGATCGAACCCGTATTTGTGGGTTGGCGTGGGCTTACAAACAAACTCCCTATTCCGCAATGGCGACAAGATGGGGCAAAGTTTGAAGTGGCTAGCTCCACCTATGCACTCTATGAGTCAATGCGAATCGCGATCGCCCATGCTAATAGTTGGGGAACGCAACTGCAACGCTATCAACGCATTTGTCAATTAAGTAAAATTGTCTGGGAACAACTAGATGCATTACCCCATATTGATTGCATAAGGCAATTGCCTCCAGAGTCTGGACTCATCTCCTTTAAAGTTAATCAGGAATTAATTCCAAGCTCATCTCCGAGTGCGATCGCCAACAAATCCCATGCTTTAATCGCCAGATACTTGGAGTCAGAACATCAAATCTTGATCCGTGCGCTTCCCGATCCTGATTGTTTAAGGGCTTCAGTTCATTATTTGACTTCTATTACTGATATAGAGCGGCTGATCTCAGTCTTTGCCGCCATAAATTAAATTTCTCTTCCTTAACATCTTCTCTTTAAAACAACGAGAATTATCAACTTCTCTCCCTCCAGTTAAATCCACCAAGTCTCTACTATGTCTCTATTTTCACAAGCACCTCAACAAACTCCCGGCAAAAAAGATCAAACTCTATCGCGATCGCAGGTAACCATAGCGATGGCTGTAACCGCGATGATCTTTTTGGGAATCTCTAAAGGTTGGGTCTACTTAACAGGTATTCCCATGGTTCCGTTAAATTGGCAGCCAGAACATGCAGCGATCGGTGCAGGAATTGGCATCGGAGTCGCTCTGCTTAGCAGTTTAATTTATGAAATATGGGAAAGTTACCGTATTGCGGCTCAAGAATATTTAGAAATGGTGCTTAGACCCTTAGAAGCAATCGATCTAGTTTGGCTAGGGTTGTTACCAGGACTAAGCGAAGAAATGCTATTTCGGGGCGTGGCTCTACCAGCACTGGGCATGAATGGAATTGCTTTGATTATTACCAGTATTGTATTTGGAGCATTGCATATGACAAGTACTAAGCATTTGTCCTATACGGTTTGGGCGATCGCTGTCGGCATGATGCTTGGTGCAGTCACGATGTATACAGGTAATCTGTTATCAGCGATCATTGCTCATATTCTCACCAATTCACTTTCAGGTATTATCTGGAAATATAAGCAATCTAAAAACTAGAGATAAAGCGAAGCACTATCTCTAGTTTCTGTCTTTTATGACACCTAGTTCCTTTTCTTCAAAGGAATATGCAATTTTAGAACAATTCACAAAAGTGTGGCAACACTTCTGTGAATTAAAAAAAACTTTGCAAGGGTTTTGGAAGCACAAAATGGCTAAGTCATTTTGTGCTTTGGTATTAGACGTGGCAGGGAATATATGTTATGAAAAAGTTAGCGTTCTTTCAATTCAAAAGTATTACCCATCGCTTGATATTTGGTTGTGTAGTTGCAGCGATCGCTATTTATGGGGTTTCATATTGGCACGCTCGCCAACTCATGCAGAAAACTGCTGGTACTTGGATCATTGATCTTACTCAGTCACGGATTGACAACGCTACCCATAATGTAGAATCAAAGCTGCGAGCTATAGAAAGGAATGTATTGTTATTAATAACAAGCATGTTCCAAACAGAACAGAATTTTAATAATGTTCCCAAAGATAAGGTTTTGCAACAGTTGAAATCGTTAATAGAACAGCAGCCTGAAGTCCAAGCGATCGCCCTAATCGAATTACCAAATAATCCTATAGAAAGCTTGCCTATAGGTTGGAATTACAATCGGCAAGGGAAATTTAGCACCCTCAATGTTAATGAAGCGAAAACATGGTTAACTCAATGCGATCGCGCTGTTACCTCTCACCAAACTTCCAATCAAATTTCTACTCAATTCTTTTGGTCACAACCGTATTCTTTAAATACTTCCTTAAGTAATGGATTAAGTAAATCTGGTATCACCTATTGCTTTCCCTTAACCTCAAACCCGAATATTATCAATACTTCTGGCAGTCAAACAAGTCGTTATCTAGCTGTTGAAATCGATTTAGATTGGTTGTCTCTTTTAATCAACGAACAATTCACCAATACTGATGAAATAAATTACCGTGAGCTAGGCGATCCGTTTGTAGTTACTGCATCAGGTCAACAGTGGCTCGTCAAACCTAATAGATCTCAACAAGTTCAATCATGGCTATTTCAACAAAACACTCAAGGTAGCGAATTGCAACTTAGCTTGATTCATACCAAAGTTAATCCCCAAGGACCTCTAATTGCCAAAACTGTTCCTTCCTCAGATTGGATTGTTGGTACTATATTTCCTGCTGACAAGTTAGAGCAGTTCCAGCAGAAATACCTCTGGTCGATCATCTTTTCGATGTCAAAAGACATGGTATTGATGTGCGTGGTGTTGGCTTT
>JBJTVM010000079.1:0-2849 GCA_046081205.1 Pseudanabaena sp.
TGTCAACATACATCCTCGCCAATCTTTGTTTGTATCGTTCTAGCATATTGGCGATCGCGCGATCGCTTCCCACCCATCATCAACAAAATCAGTAGTCCCATAATTCCAATCATATAGCCCTAATTAATTAAAGTAGGAACCTTTAAATTAAAAGTGCTTTGTGTAGAATAGACTTAGAGTTGATTGATCAATAACTAGGTTTAAAATTCCCTATCGCATTTACAGCTCTCCTTAAACTTTGAGAATGAAGTTTCGCATGTTCAGAGTACCAGTCTTGATCAACAAATTGAATAAGCGAGCTATTGTAATCTTTCCCAACTTTTGCAGTACTATTTTTGGTAGGTACAATCGCAGCCCTCAGATTTCGTTTTTTCGATTTCTTGGTCAACTCAATCAAAAATTGTTTAGGGTCGGGAATTGCATCTACATCATAAGGAATTAAGTCTACTGAAATTCCAAGAAACTGTGCAAACGCCTCTCGGTCTGCTAAGAGCCATGCTTCTACTTCTATAACTGCGACTCGAAAAATTAGATTTGGGTGTTTCGGTTGAGGTAACCATTTTGCAAGGAGAGATAATGGACACTCATTATTATCTAAGTCCGTTAGTATTAGATAGGGAGAAATTTGGGCAGCATGATTAAGTCCTGGGAGAATTTTTTTGATGTAGCCATTACCATTTTTCTTTAAACATTGTCCAACTAAAAAAGGAAGGTTTGACTGATTCAGAATAGCTTTCAATACCGCTTCACTTAAATCATCCTCAACCGCCAGATTAATTAGAATATTAGTCATGCTAGTAAACTCAGCTTGCTAACCTGAGCAGGAGTTGATCGAGGTAAAACTGCATCAGCTATTGTAAGTCCTCCATCAAGAAGGCTTTTTATATCTTCGATTGAAGAAGCCACATTAACTTTTGTACCTTCGGCAGTGGGAGTCATCAATAAAACTTCTTCACCTCCAATACCTTCATCAGACAGTAAATCTGCACTATGGGTACTAAGCATGACTTGTCGTTTTTTTGATTTCTGTAAGCGATAGATTAAAGCAGGTAATTTAGAGTTAATCCCAGAGTTTAAAGATAGTTCTGGCTCTTCAAGTAATAGGAGAGAATCACTCTCAAGAAGAGACCAAAGTAACCCAATCAGACGTAAAGTTCCATCTGAGAACTGATCCTCTCGCTGTTTACCTGCTTCAGGCCGCCAATGCTCATAAACGGCTTCTAAATGGGGAATGCCCATTTCATCTTTAACGTCAGTCAATTGTTTTAACTGAGGAACAGCAATTCTTAAGGCTTCTTCAATTTTCTTTAAGCGAGATCGGCGAGTTTTTTCTGGAGTCTTAATAATACGTTCTAAAAAATTCCGCCCAAAAGGATCTCCCTGAACCACCGGTCCACTGAAAGCTTCAGGATAGCGTAATACTTGAGGTACTAAATGAATGTATAGGATTGATTCGAGAAACTTTGGAATATCTCTAAACTCTGCATTGGTATTAATTTGTTCTAAGTTAGTTTGCGTTAAACGTAAGCTGTCCGCTTGGTCTTCAAGGTCTGGACGATTAACTAACTGCTCACCATTTTTCCAAACTCTCTCATAAGAAAGAATCGGTTCGTTTTGTCCACCCTTCCTTTGTTTAATTCCGATAGCATATTTCCAAGTAGGTTCTTGAAATTCATTCTCGGACAAATGCACTTCTATTTCAACTTCAGGATACCTTCTCGCGTACAAGCATCTAATTTTTGATAGACCTCCTCTATCTCTTACAGCTTTCTGTAATCCGCCTCCATCCTGAGCAAGATCTCGTAGAAACCTTAACGCATCTAAAAAATTAGATTTTCCAGAGGCATTAGCTCCAACAAGAAAAACACGATCTTTAAGGTCTACTTCCACCGACCGAAAGTTTCTCCAGTTTTTCAAACTAATGTGAGAAATAATCATTGTTTAAAAACCAGCATCTTTCTATTTTTTATATTATCTTTTTTATCACTAGATTAAAGCTAAAAAATTGCAAAATAAAAAATATTGTCGTAAGGACATTGTTGTGAAGACTGTTTTAGAGGAGAGAGTGGGGTTAATTAACACTTACTAAACATTAAAATCAATGCTGAAAGATATTAGAATAGAACAGCAATCTTTTCGGCTTGGTTAAACACTTTCATGACTGCTCAGAAATATCACATCGTCACCTTCGGCTGCCAAATGAACAAAGCCGACTCCGAACGCATGGCTGGCGTTTTGGAAGATATGGGCTATCAGTCAACCGAGGAAAGCGAAACCGCCGACCTGATTTTGTATAACACTTGCAGCATTCGTGACAATGCCGAGCAGAAAGTTTATTCGTACCTAGGACGACAAGCTAAGCGCAAACGCGACAATCCTAAATTAACCTTGGTTGTAGCTGGCTGTGTTGCCCAACAAGAAGGAGAGTCGCTCCTGAGACGAGTACCTGAACTTGACCTCGTGATGGGTCCACAACATGTCAATCGCCTTGGCGATCTGTTGGCACAGGTATTTAACGGTAATCAAGTAGTTGCCACAGAAGAAGCCTATATCGAAGAAGACATCACCACTCCACGCCGCAATAGCTCTGTATCTGCTTGGGTGAATGTCATTTATGGCTGTAATGAAAACTGTACCTACTGCATCGTCCCCTCAGTACGTGGGCGCGAGCAATCTCGTACACCCGAAGTAATTCGCCAAGAAATTGAAAAGTTAGCATCTCAGGGTTACAAAGAAATTACTTTACTTGGACAAAACATTGATGCCTATGGGCGCGACTTACCCGCAGGTGGGATCGGTGCAGGAATTGGTGGCAAGATTACCTTTACGGACTTACTTTATTACGTCCA
>JBJTVM010000080.1:0-3466 GCA_046081205.1 Pseudanabaena sp.
AAACCCAAACCAAGAAAAATTTTGAAAGTGTTGCTCTGCAACACTTTCAAAATTTTTCTTGTGGTTCGTTTGATCGGTAATTGCTGTAAGTTGTTTAGCATTAGATAGCGATCCTAGTTGTGATAGTGCGCCCCGAAGCAGCACAGTATCACAACTAGGATCGCTATAGCAGAATTTTAGATGATTGCTTAGCGATCGCGATATTATGATGATTAATAAAAACTAGCTATAAGCTTCTGATAAAACCCTATGAACTCTATTGTCTTAATGGCAGAAGTATTGACCGATCCAGAGCTACGCCGTACTCCTGATAACCAAAGCTCGATCGCTTCATTTTTGGTGCAGTTTACAGGCGGACGCGCCGAGGAAGCCCCTTATCGGATTAAGGTCGTGGGTTGGAATAACTTGGCTGATGAAATGGTGGAAAAGTATCACAAGGGCGACCAAGTTGTAGTTGAAGGTCGTTTACGTCTGGATACAGTTGATCGAGGTACTTACAAAGAAAAGCGTACTGAATTGATTGCTCAGCGTGTGCATAGTTTTGGTATTGGCAGTAATACTAGCAATGCGACAGATGTATCTGCTGCTCCAGAGCGCAATACTAGATCTAAACCGTCTAATTCTGCTCCGACTGCAACATCAACCTACGTTCCTGTGGCAACCCCTGCAATTGATGCTCCTGATTATGACGATATCCCCTTCTAATACCAATTCCCAAAAGTGTGGTGACACTTCTGGGAATTAAAAGCCAAACCCTGTAAGAGTTTTGAAATCACAAAATGGCGTAGCCATTTTGTGATTTGGTATAACTAAAAATTACGTGAGTTCGATATAGCCATTTGCGCCTCGCTTCGCACAGCGCAAATGGCGAAAAATGGGAAGAATCTCTTAGAGATTCTTCCCATTTTTCGCTTTCGTCGAATTGTCACTAAAACAGCCCAAAATAGCCTAAATGAATTTGCTTTGTAAGTTTCTTCAAGCTAAATTTGTATGTCCCAAAAGCCGATGATGAGATTTGAACTCACGGCCTGCTGATTACGAATCAGCTGCACTACCCCTGTGCTACATCGGCAAATTAAGTCAATTGAATAAGTCAAACGGACTTTTTTGCGATACTGATTATAGCATCATTGTACTCTTTGCAGATTTTTAAGAAGTCTGAGTTTAAGGAGAATTGCTATAGGGAGGAAAAATTACGCTAAAGAACTAAATGACAATTCACGAATTAACTCTATGTTTTTGGCTGCATTAAAGCTTCCTTAGCGTCAAGCAGATATTGATAAAGTTAACTTTTTATCCATATTCCCCAACTGGCTATTATGCGAAAGTCATACAGGGTATCCCTATTTTTGCAAGCGTTTTAGTTCATCTTGTAAAGCTTGAACTTTACTCTTAAGAGAATCTACATCATTCACAGTTTGATTAGAATTACCATCTTCCTCATCATCGATTGAGATTGTACGCGGAGTATCTTTACCACTAGGATTTGATGAATTTTGGGATTCGCTGATTGGCTTTTGGGAGTTACGCACAAGGTCATCAACAAATTTCTTTGCTTCTTCGGTGGTCATTTCTCCACGCTCAACTAGTTCTTCTGCTAACTTGCTAGCCTGAGTGCGGATCTCACCAAGTGTCTCGCCTGCTTTTTCACCTGCGACAGTTGCTAAGCCTAGACCCAGATAAAATGCTTTTTGGACAAGGCCACCAAATGGATTCATTGCTATTACTCCATAAAATTTTATGATAGTCGTTGTGGGTAGTACTTTGCACTGCTCACTATGACTATCATATCTCGATATTATGAAATTTTCTAACTGGCTGTCACAACGAGCAGTGCAAAAGAAAAATGCGATCGCATTGATATTTAAATCAGGTATTAATAGCGAATCAGAACATTGGACATACTTGCAATTAGAAGCTGATGTTAATCAATGGATAGATTATTTACAAGCATTGGGAATCAAAGCAGGCGATCGCATTGGCTTGTTACTAACTAATCATCCCAGATATATTATGCTTATCCATGCTTTAGTAAAGTGTAAAGCCATAGCTGTTTTTCTGAATATTCGCCTCACTGCTGAAGAAATACGCTGGCAAATAGAAGATAGTCAAACCAAATATTTAATTTGCGATGAATTTACTCAACTGACTGCTAATCATTTAGAAAGTCAAATTAAGGAGTTAGTAGTTGAGAATTGCCCTCACCCCCGAGCCCCCTCTCCCAGAGGGAGAGGGGGAGAAAAAGTTATGCTCTCCTCTCCATCTGGGAGAGAGGAGAGGGGTGAGGGTTTAACTAATCTAGAAAACATACAGGGAATTTTCTATACATCTGGAACAACGGGCAAGCCCAAGGGAGTTCCCTTAAGCTATAGTAATCATTTCCATAATGCAATCGCCTCGGCATTACATTTAGGAATTGAGCCAGATGATAATTGGTTGCTATGTATGCCGATGTTTCATGTGGGGGGATTGGCGATCGCATGGAGGAGTGTGATTAATGGTACGACAATTACGCTTTTGCCGAAGTTTGATGAGCAGCAGGTGCTAAAAGCGATCGCCATTGAGAAAGTAACTATAATATCCCTTGTCCCAACAATGTTGAATCGTTTATTGCAGCATCCTCATTGGGCATCTCTTCAGAAATTACGTGCAATCTTACTTGGTGGTGCACCTGCTAGTCCAGAACTGATTGATCGATGTATACAATTAAATTTACCAATTATGCCTACCTATGGAATGACCGAAACTGCTTCGCAAGTTACTACACTTTTGCCCCATGAAGTTGCGACTAAGAGAGGTTCATCGGGGTTACCACTTTTCGGAAATCGTCTAAGGATTGTGGATGATAGTAATCAAGATCTTGCTATTGGTGAGATTGGGCAAATTCTGGTGCAGGGGGCGAGTGTGATGTCAGGCTATCTCCATCAACATACAAATGCAATTCAAGATGGTTGGCTGCGTACAGGTGATTTGGGCTATCTTGATCGCGATGGATATCTCTATGTAGTCAGTCGTCGTTCTGATTTGATTATTAGTGGTGGTGAAAATATTTATCCAACCGAAATTGAAGCAATTTTATTAGCACATCCTTTAATCACTGAGGCTTGTGTGGTGGGAATAGGCGATCGCGAATGGGGGGAAATAGTTGTGGCGGTAATTGTGGCTAAGGCTCAATTATCATTGGCAGAAATTAGAGATTTTTGCGAACAGAAATCTTTAGCCCGATACAAGTTACCCAAAGCAATCTACATTTGGGAGTCTTTACCAAAAACTGCCTCTGGTAAATTATTACGTCAAGAAATCCGCGATCGCCTAGAGCTTACAGCGCTTCGCGCTCAAACCCAAACCAAGAAAGATTTTGAAAGTGTTGCTTTGCAACACTTTCAAAATCTTTCTTGGTTTGGGTTTGAGCGCGAAGCGCTGTAAGCTCTAGGCGATCGCGGATTTCTTGACGTAATAATTTACC
>JBJTVM010000081.1:0-1921 GCA_046081205.1 Pseudanabaena sp.
TACTCCTTCAAAGTGTCTTAGCAAACTGACTTCGATAGGGTTATTCATTGCTGTTTTACTTTTGTTATTTTCTCCTAATTTTATTCACTTTTTTATGCGGTTGCCCTGATACAAAACCAATTAGGTGATTGAGACTAGCCCTTTGTCTGCTAATCTGAGAATTGGTATCTACTATACAAAATTGCATCATGGCCGATCGCCAAATCCTGCTTGACTTTGAAAAGCCCATTGTTGAACTAGAAAACCGTATCGCCCAAATCCGCGAACTCGCGAATGACAACGATGTGGATATGGTTAGTCAGATTCAGCTTTTAGAGCAGCGCGCCGAGCTTTTACGGCGAGAGATTTTTTCAGGTTTAGGTGCGATGCAACGGATGCAGATCGCAAGGCATCCTCGTCGCCCCAGTACCCTTGACTATGTACAAGCCATTACCGATGAGTGGATGGAGCTACATGGCGATCGCAGGGGGAATGATGATCCAGCCCTAGTTGGTGGGCTTGCCCGAATTAATGATCGCCCTGTGGTAATTTTGGGGCATCAGAAGGGGCGTGATACCAAGGACAACATGACCCGTAACTTTGGCATGGCTTCTCCAGGGGGATATCGCAAAGCGGCAAGATTAATGGATCATGCTAATCGTTTTAAATTGCCAATTATTACGCTGATTGACACCCCAGGAGCATATCCTGGTGTATCAGCAGAAGAACAAGGGCAAGGCGAGGCGATCGCTGCAAATTTGCGGCAAATGTTTAGTCTGGATGTACCAATTATCTGTACGGTAATTGGTGAGGGCGGATCGGGTGGAGCCTTGGGGATTGGCATTGGCGATCACATTATGATGTTTGAAAACTCGGTCTATACGGTGGCGACTCCTGAGGCTTGTGCAGCAATTTTATGGCGTGACTCGGCAAAGGCTGGTAAAGCGGCGGAAGCTTTAAAAATTACGGCTCCTGATTTGAAACGCTTGGGCATTGTCGATTATGTGATTGATGAGCCTCTGGGTGGGGCGCATCGTCTGCCACTACAGGCAGCAGAAAATCTCAAAGCTGCCCTAGTTGAAAACCTCGATCGCTTAAGTAAATTGCCTGTGGAAGATTTGCAAGAGCTCCGTTATCAAAAGTTCCGTAAGATGGGTGTATTTCTCGAATCATAAAGCTTGCGGCGATCGCTCCAATAATCTCTACAAATAGCGATCGCCTTTTGTCATCATCAAGTGCGATCAGGAAGTTTCTACTAACTTTCCTTCAATAAATTTATGTAAAATGCTGGAGATAAATAATTGAGAAGGAATTCCCTCTGAATAATGCACATTTTTGTAACAATCGCAGGTCTTTCTCTGAAACAGGAATATTGATTGTATTGTTTTAACGTCAGTTCGACAAAAGCGAAAAATGGTAAGAATCGCTAAGCGATTCTTACCATTTTTCGCCATTTGCGGCGTGCCTGGAGTTTAGACTAAAAAAGTAAAAAAGGCAGAGTAAAAGAGATACAAACTGCCTAAAGTAGATGAAAAAGAAAAAGGACATCTACAGCCATGATTATTGATAAATTACAGAACTTTCGTTAACAAGCATATGGATTTTTAGGGAACGGACGGGACGCAATATTTGACTTGATGGATGCAGTATTAACCAGTGCAAGCGTGAAATCATTTGCAGAACTGTCATTATCAGCATTGTATCGACGGAAATGGTCAAGTTGTATGAATCGTTAAAAGATAGCCGACCAAGAAGAGGCAGACTCAGACGGCTGTGTGTGGAACAAATACCCAAAGACATCCGCCCGTTGCTCGCAGGAGACCATACAGGATGGGGAAGACCCCATGCCAAAACGCTAAAAGATAGGAGTTTTGTGCATCAACCGAATTTGGTTGAAGGCAACAAGCCGATCGTATTAGGTCATGACTACAGCACCTTGGCA
>JBJTVM010000082.1:0-3924 GCA_046081205.1 Pseudanabaena sp.
ATGCTTTTCCTGAGCTTTACGATCCGATTATCGAGTTGGAGCAGGAGTCAAATCGTGAACCTTATTTTGATTGGAATGAAATTTGGATAACTGTGCAGTTTATCTTCAAAAATAATGAATCTGCTGGTTGGGCTATTGGGGCTAAGGTTGCGAAGCAAAAGCATTTTTTCCGTAGTTGTTTTACTGTTGTCGATCCTGATGCTGCGCCAGTGATTGCGACGACGGGGGCGAAGGGTTTAATATCTGTGGCGGATTTTCCTAGTTATGCTCAGGCAGATTTAGATCGGGTGTTTGGGGTGTTTAAAAGATCCCCCCTAGCCCCCCTTAAAAAGGGGGGGAAAGAATCTCAAGTCCCCCTTTCTAAGGGGGATTTAGGGGGATCTTCCGTTACCTATGAACCTGATCCAAATCTGCGGGATAATGAGAATGTGCCGTTAAAGGAAGATATTGTGTCGTTCTTTTTGCGGGAGGTACGTCCCTATGTGGGTGATGCTTGGATTAACTCTGATCGCAAGTGGTGTGATGAGCTTGACGGGGCGATCGGGAAGGTTGGCTATGAGATTAATTTTAATCGAGAGTTTTTTAAATATCAGGCTCCGAGGGATTTGAAGGTTATTGATGCTGAGTTGGCAGAGGTTGAAAATAGAATTTTAGAGATGTTAAAGGATGTCACAAAATGAATACTAATCATCATCTCTGTAACTTACCAAATTCGTGGGAATGGCGACGAATTAAGTATGTATTGAAGTCTCTAGAAAGTGGAGGACGAGAAAATAGCAAAGAAGACAGTTTTGAAGGTCAGGCATTAAGCATAGGCGGAGAACATATTGGTTGGAAGGGTGAGTGGCTACTAACAGAAAATCCAAGGTTTGTATCCTTTGAATATTTTAATTCAATGAGATCTGGTCATATTCGTAAGATGGATGTGTTACTTGTAAAAGATGGAGCCACAATCGGAAAAACTGCTATTGCAGATGAACTTCCCTACGAGAAAATAGCAGTAAATGAACATGTATTTATACTCAGGTTTGATAACTCAGTACTTCCCAGATTTGGGTTCTATGTTATTCAATCAAGAATGGCTCAAGAGCAGATATATCTCGAAGTTCGTGGTTCTGCTCAGCCTGGTTTGAATACAGAATTTCGGCATAAAGTTCAGTTCCCTCTACCACCACTAGCCACTCAGTTAGTGATTACCAATTTCCTCGATCGCGAAACCACACAAATAGATAACCTCATCGCCGCCAAAGAGCAAATGCTCAGCCTGCTAGAAGAAAAACGCGAAGCCCTAATCAGCCACGCTGTTACTCGCGGACTTGATCCTAATGTTGCTTTTAAGCGATCGGGGCTAGACTGGCTAGGCGACATTCCCCAACATTGGAATATTGAACGTGCTAAAGGTTTATTCCGAGAAGTAGATAATCGGACAACTACAGGCGAAGAAGAATTGCTTTCACTCCGTATGCATGTAGGACTTGTTCCTCATCATGATGTTTCTGACAAAATCTTAGAGCCTAAAGATGTTATTGGGTTTAAAAAGGTTGAAACGGGACAATTGGTAATTAATCGAATGCGAGCTTCAATGGGATTAATTGCAATCTCGCCTCAAAATGGCTTAGTGAGTCCTGATTATGCAGTTTTTGACATTGTTAAACTAATTCATATTCCTTATTTTTTAGCATTGTTCAATACTTCGCTGGTGGGAGCTTTGTTTCGTTCTTCATCTAAAGGTTTAGGTACTGGATCATCAGGATTTCTAAGATTATATGCTGAGAGTTTCCTTTCAATACATTTTCCTGTTCCCTCTCTAGACGAGCAAAAAGAAATTACAAACTTCCTTGACCAAGAGCAACAAAGAACTGGGGAACTTGAAAAAGCTCTTACTGATTCGATCGCCCTACTCAAAGAACGCCGCTCCGCCCTAATCACCGCCGCCGTCACAGGACAAATCGCCCTAGAAGACATGAGCTAAAATTAATTAACCACCTTCAAAAACATTACCCATTATGGACTACCAAAAAATTATCACCATCGAAGCAGGCAAACGCAGTGGCAAACCCTGCATCCGAGGAATGCGAATCACAGTCTATGACATCCTCGAATATTTAGCAGGCGGCATGACAGAAGCCGAAATCCTAGAAGACTTTTCGGAACTAACCTCAGAAGACATTAAAGCCTGCCTCACCTTTGCCGCCGAGCGCGAGAAAAAACTATTCTTGGTCGCACTATGAAACTACTCCTAGATGAAAATCTATCAGATAGAATCATCAGTAAAATTGTTGATTTATATCCCAACTCCAAGCACGTCAAACCATTAGGATTGATCAATACTGACGATGCAATTATCTGGGAATATGCAAAACTGAATGACTTTGTAATTGTCTCCAAAGACTCTGACTTTCACCAACGCAGTTTACTGTATGGTCATCCACCAAAATTTATCTATTTGCGTATTGGCAACAGTCCCACATCAAAAATCACCACCATACTCAGAGACAACCTAGAAACAATTATCGAATTTGGAGGTAGTCAAACAGAAAGTATTCTAATTTTAGGTTGATCGCCCTTCTCAAAGAACGCCGCTCCGCCCTAATCACCGCCGCCGTCACAGGACAAATCGCACTAAAGGAAATGCATTAAAATCAACCTAATAAACAATACAAATTTTAGACCTATGAGTACATCCGTCACCATCGAAGACATTTATAAACTTTTTCAAGCCGCCCAAGAACAAGACAAAATTCGCTTTGCCGAAGCCGATCGCCGCGCTGCCGAAGCCGATCGCCGCGCCGCCGAAGCCGATCGCAGCATGGCAGAACTAAAGAAAAGTGTAGACCGCACCGTGAAAGCAGTCGATGCACTTACTACCCGTTGGGGTAGATTTGTCGAAGGACTAGTCGAACCCGCCGTAGTTGACCTATTCCAACAGCGCGGCATCGATGTCAAAGAAGTTTATCCTCGCGCCCACACCAAGCGTCAAGGCTACGCTATGGAAATCGACATCTTGGCGATCGATGACACAGAGCTAGTCCTCGTAGAATGTAAATCAAGACTCTCTAAAGACGATGTAGACGAATTCATTGAAAAACTCACTCACTTCAAACAATCATTTCCCCATTATCAAAATTACAAAGCCTATGGCGCAGTTGCAGGAATAGAAGTAAACGAAGGAATAGATCGTTATGCATACAAAAAAGGGCTATTCGTCATCAAACCATCAGGCGAAACCGTAGCCATCATCAATGATGAATCCTTTCAACCTACGGCTTGGTAAATTTTATAAAAATGCTATGAATAGAACCTCTGAACAAGCCTTTGAAAATGCGATCGCTTTTGTCATCCTTACCCTTGTAGTCAGTTTCGCAATTTGCTAAGATTTTATCTATGCATATCATCACGCGATCGCGCCTTGTTGACTTTTGGGCAGAGCATCCAGACTCAAAAACGAGTTTACTCCTTTGGCATAAAATCGCTACTACTGCCAAATGGCAAAACTTTATAGAAGTGCGTGAAGTTTTTGCCTCAGCCGATCAAGTAAAAAACCTGACAGTCTTTAATATCGGAGGCAATAAATACCGTTTAATCGCATTCATTGATTACAAGTATCAAAAGATTTTTATTCGTAATATTCTTACTCATGCTGAATACGACAGAAACGACTGGAAAAAAGATGACTGGTACGAATGAAATAATTAGCTATCAACCAAAAATCTAAAAATTATGATTACAGCAGAACCTAATAATTACATTAAACTCTTACAAACATTTCCACCACGACCAATCAAATCAGAAAAAGACTTAATCGCAATCCAAGAAGTAATACGACGCCGACCCCGTCGTCCGCGGTGGCGGCTGCGCCGCGGCCACGCAAACCGGTGCGGCGCTTCGTGCTGCACAAGGTGCTGCCGCCCTTCGGGTGGCGCG
>JBJTVM010000083.1:0-17516 GCA_046081205.1 Pseudanabaena sp.
CTTTAACTCTACGTGAGTTCGATATCGCCATTTGCGGCGTGCTTCGCACGCAAATGGCGAAAAATGGTAAGAATCGCTTAGCGATTCTTACCATTTTTCACTTTCGTCGAATCGACGTTTACTTACAGCGCTTTGCGCTCATATCCAAATGCAGAAAAATTTTGAAAGTATTGCTTTGTAATGCTTTCAAAATTTTTCTTGTGGTTTATTTGCTCGGGAATTACTTAGTTTTTATGCACTATCTTCGTCCACAACTGATAACTGATGTGTAGCTATGTAGAGGCTCTTTCACTGCATTAGCAATTACCCCTATCAAATTCAACTTTTGGAGAATAGATATGGCTTGAGAGAATTCACCACGAGTAATTCGATCAATTCGAGCTACTGCAACCACGCCACCACTACATGTGGCTATTTGAACCGTATCAACTGTGCCAAGAATCGGTGGGGAATCAATGATGACTAGATCATAATCCTGCTCAAAACTGGAGACTAACTTTTGCATCCACTCTGAACTTAGCAAAGTAACAGAATCACGGGGAACTGGCCCAGCCGTGAGAATATCAATAGCTGAGTTAGATGATTGAATCACATCTTGGCTATCTACAGTACCCTTACTGGCTAGTAAGGTTGATAATCCTCGTTCGTTTGGTAAATTGAGTTTCTTATGTAAAGTTGGTGCTCGCATGTCTGCATCGATTAGCAGGACTCGTTTGTTCGACCGCGCAGCACTAGTAGCGAGTCCAAGAGCTATCGTGGATTTACCCTCACCAGGAAGAGCCGAGGTGACTACCAGCGATCGCACACCTATATTTTGAGAAAAACTATTAATTTGAATATTTTTATAAATTACATCTAACGCCTCTCGAAAAGGTAACCATTGGACGATCTCAACCGCAAGTGGTGAAACTGGCTGACCTTTAAGAAACTGTGGTAAGAAACTAGAGCTTGAGCCTTCAGTTTGAAGATATTGGGGAGTCATACCTAACAAAGCAAGAGAAGCTATTTGCTGTTCTAACTCACTATAGGTATGCACGGTATCATCTTGCATGTCCCTTAAAAAAGCAGCCATGCCACCAATAAATAAGCCTGCGACTACACCCAGCAACAAATTTCGGCGTAGAGTATCTGCGGCATCAGTTAAACCAAGACTAGCCTCCTCGACAACCTGCCAATCAAAGCCACCTCGAGCAATTTCCAGACTTAAATCTTGACGGCTTTTGAGCAATGTTTGTAATGTTTCTTGCTGGAGTGTCAGTTTAGGCTTTAAGGTTTCGTACTCACTGAGTAATTTTGGCAGTCGGTTAGCTTCTTCTCGAAGATCTTTCTCTTGATCTGTCAAAGAATCAAGTCGAGTTAGAAGTATTACAACTTGAGACTGGGTTTCGACAATTTGATTTGCTAGAGTTATATCAATAGTACTTAGCTGATCGGCATTCCATTTGGAATAGTTAGATAAATTAGCATCAGCTAAAATACTTCTTCTTTCTTCTTCGAGACTACTTTGCTGCTGCCGAAAACGTAACTCAAGGGCTTCAACAATAGGATTAGCAGGCTGAAACCTAGCTTTTTCGCGATTTAGTGCAACTTCTGTACTCTGCATCTCTACAATCAGAGCTTGATATCGAGGCGACTGATTTAAGCGAGTAAGTAGTACGGCATCTTGCGAAGAAAGGTTGAGGTTTTGTTGTAAAGAGTCTAGTCGAGAGACTGCTTGATTATATTCTAATTGGGCAGTGCGTTTTTGCTGCTCAATGCCACTGAGGGCTGCGGTAACTTCAGTTACTCGTTGATTTACATCAAACAGATTATTCTTGCGACGAAAGACTTCTAGTGCTTCAGTAGTTTCAGAGATACTTTGACGCAAATTTCCAACTTGCTCATCAATACCTGCTAAGCCTTTCTGCAAACGTTTTTCTTGCTGTTCTCGGTTATAGTCAGTATAAACTTTCTGAAAAGCTTTTAAAACTTCTCTTGTTTTTACGGGATCTAAATCAGTGTACTTTACTTCAACAATTTTGGTTGGAGTTTCTTTCCCACCTAGCATATCAATTTTTAAGGTTTGAAAGTCAGCACTGGTGATTCCAGGATACTGATCATTCAGTAAAGAAGCAGCTTTTTGAAACAATGAAGAACTTTGGAGTAGATTCAGCTGTGTTGTGTAGTCAATCTGAACATTGGAGTCAATAAGTGACGGAGCATTCGCATTAGTGTTAGATCTATATGTTGATTCGACAAGCAAGCGCATGGTGCTAGTGTATTGCGGCTTGGATCTAATGTTCATAAAAACAGCAATTACTAGACCTAAACTTAATCCTCCCAAAAGCCATAAACGCCTACGAGAGAGAATAGCAAAGATTTTCCCATACCCTGGATCTTGTTCAGGGGCAGCAGCAGCTATTGAATTAGTAGCACTAATAATATTCATTATTTATCCTTCTTATAATTCCAGTAATAAAAATGCTTCTATTCAGTTAAGTTGTTTTTTGATTCCCCTGCTAGTACAGATTTCTTCTAAGATTTGATTAATCTTAGCGAAGAATACTGACTCAGAAAAGTTAGAAATAGCATGTTCTCGGATTTTGACATAGTCCCAATCGTTTTTTTGAGCTTTGATAATGGCGTTTTTTAAGGATTCCGCAGTTTGTTGCTCAAATAAAATACCCGTTAGTCCTGAAACTTGAGTATCCATAACTCCACCAGCACCATAGGCAATTACAGGTGTACCACTAGCATTCGCTTCAATAGGGACTAATCCATAATCCTCTAAAGCAGCAACAATTACAAACTTTGCCTTTGACATAAGGCTACACCGATCGCGATCGCTAACATGACCAAGAAATTGAATATTGGGACGTGCTCTTGCTTGCAATTGTTTCGTTTCAGGCCCGTCTCCTGTAATCAGCAGAGGCAGATCTAGACTATTAAAAGCATCAACAATTATATCAAGCCTCTTATAACTAAGATGTCTCGAAGAAACAAGGCAGTAGTCATCTTTTTGATCTGAAAAGGTAAATCGACAATCGTCGATTGGATAATTTACAACTACCGCATCTTTTTTATAGGTTTCTTGAATCCGCTTTGCAACTGTGGTGGAATTAGCAATGTAATAGTCGGGAGACTGGGCATAGAAAATGTCTTGTTGCCGCATTTTTTGAAAAACAAGCTTAATTAAGGGCTTAAAAAAGCTGTATGTGCCATATTCTCTCAAGTAAGTATCGGTGTCCCAGAGAAAGCGAGTAATATTATGGCAAAAGCAAATATGTACTGCATCAGCACGCTTTTGGACTCCTTTAGCAAAACTAGCACTGCTGCTAAGAATTAAATCGTACTTACGAAGATTTAATGAGCTAAAGGCTTTATAATAAAATGGTGCAAATAGTCGAAAGTATTTGCGAGTTGCAGGAATATTCTGCAAAAATGTTGTATGAACTGGTCGATCTCCTAGATCGATTGTATTTTGGCGATCATATACAGATGTGTATATGTCTGCATCTGGAAAATGTTTGCATAAAAGTTCAAATACCCTTTCAGCACCACCACGTTGCGTAAGATAGTCATGAACTAAAGCAATTTTCATTTAATTTTGCGAAACTGTCTAGATGTACTAATTTATAAGGAGCAATATTCCAACGACTCTCATTATAAAATCATTTTTGATGAAAGATTACTTTAGTTTGACTTTCATCAACACTTATCTGTTTTTTAGCATCTGTGACACTAAAAAACAGATTAGTTTCATATAGCGCTTTTCAAGCAAACGAGGTACATAGGCTTGTTTCCCCCACCTTCGGCGGGGAAACAGGCCTGTGCTTCACTAGCCTGATAAAGGCTATAACCTTGAATTGTTATCAATACTTACTTATAACAGAATACAACACAGCATAAAACGTCTTAGAATGACAAGAGAGAAGTTATATAAAAGTTATATTTATATCTTTAAGGCGCATCTATGACGGCTGATGAGGCGGTAACATTTGTAGAGTTGTCGTTAAAAGAGCACAGTCTGACTCGAGTTGAGCAGTCTGTCTTTATTGGAGTATGGCAGGGCTTGTCCTATTCTGAGATTGCGAAGCATACGGGCTATGACGCTGGCTACATCAAGTTAGTCAGCCATAAACTTTGGCATTTGTTAACTGAGACTTTTGGTGAAAAAGTAACGAAAAGTACAGTACAAAATCTAATTCGTCGTCAAATACAAAAACAACAGGCTGATACTTTCACAACTGTCCCCAACTTACAGCCTTCGGGAAACAGCCATCAAGACTGGGGTGAGGTAGTTGATGTCACTTTTTTCTATGGTCGGGAACATGAGCTGGATATCTTAGCCAAGTGGATAGATCATGATCGGTGTCGGTTAGTAGCTCTTTTGGGCATGGGAGGCCTAGGCAAAACGGCTCTATCGGTCAAGCTTGCTCAACAACTACAAGATAAGTTTGATTTTGTGGTGTGGCGATCGCTAAATAATGCCAAGACCCCCAGCGAAATGTTAACGGCTGTGATCCATTTCCTATCACAGCAGAAAGAGGCTCCTGATACTACGGATGCCAATGCCTTAATTTCCAGACTAATGGAGTATTTACAGCGCTATCGTTGTTTATTGGTATTGGACAATTTTGAGTCAGTTCTGAAAGATGAGTCTCAGGCAGGGGCTTACCGTAAGGACTTTGAAGGCTATGGCTCACTATTAAGAAGAATTGGTGAAGTTTCCCATCGTAGTTGTGTAGTGATTACTAGCCGCGAAATGCCTGAAGAAGTCGCCACGTTGGAAGGGGACATTTTGCCTGTGCGGGCTTTGCATTTAAGTGGGTTAGACGAACCTGCTGCCGAGCGCGTCCTCGAAGCTAAGGGGATCAAAGCCATAAGCGATGATTTGCATCGTTTAGTAGATTGGTATCGCGGTAATCCTTTGGCACTGAAAATCGCGGCAACTTCGATTAAAGATCTTTATTCAGGTAGCATTAACCGCTTTTTAGAACAAAAAACGATCATTTTTAGCGGTATTGGCAATCTGATCGAGCAGCAATATCAGAGACTGACGGCTCATGAGAAACAAATCATGATTTGGTTAGCAATTAACCGTGAGCCAGTCCAGCCTAATGAACTACGCTCAGATATTGTGCCAAAGATCGAGCAGAATCATCTCATGATGTCTCTACGATCGCTAAAACGGCGATCGCTAGTTGAGCATACCGCCGCGGGTTTTACGCAACAACCTGTAGTCATGGAGTTTGTCACCAATTTATTGATTGAGCAAATTTATCAAGAAATTACCCAAGAGCATCCTCTTGGCGCTTTACCAAATATCCAATTAAAACTGAATCGTCAGCTTTTCTATTTACGCCACTACGCCCTGATCAAAGCAACTACTAAGGACTATATTCGCCAAAGTCAAATTCGTCTGATTTTAGAACCTCTGGCTACTAAGCTTTTAGGACGTTTGGGTAGTAAACAAATGGTTGCTAAAGAGCTATTTCAGACCCTTGAGGAATTACGAAGACGTGAACTACGCCCCGATGGAGAACTCAAGTCAACCTTTGGCTATGGTGGTGGCAATATTATCAACTTGCTATGCCATCTTGGTATTGATTTGACAGGGACCGACTTCTCCTATCTCGCTATTCGCCAAGCCTATTTGTCTGAAGTCAAATTACATCGAGTTAACTTTGCCCAAACTGCGGTCATTAAATCGGTGTTTGCGGAGGTAATTGGTGGAGTCTTGTCAGTAGCTTTTAGTGCTAATGGCAAATTGTTAGCGATTGGCGATACTAAAGGCGATATTCATCTTTGGCAAGTTAGTGATGGTAAACCAATACTTACTTATCGTGGGCATAAAGGATGGGTGGTTTCGGTAGCTTTCAATCCCGAAGGTACGGTTTTAGCGAGTAGCAGCGTTGATCAATCGATTAAGTTATGGGATGTCTCAACGGGAGATTGCTTAAACACTCTGCAAGGATATATCGGTGCAGTTATGTCAGTCGCTTTCAGTCCCGACGGTACAACTTTGGCTAGTGGTCATGCCGATCGCACAGTGAGACTGTGGAAATCAGGGAAGTGTATCAAAATTCTGCATGGTCATGAGGATATTGTTGAAGCTGTAGCCTTTAGCTCAAAGGGGAATTTACTGGCAAGTAGCAGCGATGATTGTACGGTAAGGTTATGGGATATTGCTGCTGGCGAGTGTTTGCAGGTATTTGAAGGGCATGAAGATATCATTTGGTCGATCGCCTTTAGTCATAATGGCAATGTTTTAGCTAGCGGCAGCGAAGATAAAACTGTAAGGCTATGGAATGCGAGTACAGGTAACTGTATCAAAACCTTGGCAGGGCATACCCATACGGTCTTTGCTGTTAGCTTTAGTCATGATGGTTCAACCCTTGCTACAGGAAGCGGTGATCGCACAATTCGTCTTTGGGATTTAAAAACTGCCCAATGCTCTAAAACCTTGACTGGGCATAATCATTGGGTACGTTCCGTTGCCTTTCATCCTGAACGCTTAGTTTTGGCGAGTAGTAGTGGCGATGAAATGGTGAAACTCTGGGAAATTGATACAGGTTTATGTATGCGAACTTTTCAAGGACATACGGGGCGATCATGGACAACCCAAAATGATAATCAGGGTGAAGGCCAAGTGTCAGGCAATATTTCCAATGAACATCTGCTAAACCTCTGGGAAGTCACATCTGGTCAACAGTTTCGGATTTTGCAAGGCTATACCAATGCCGTGCGATCAGTTGTTTTTAACCATGAGCAGACGATTTTGGCTAGTGGTGGTGATGACTCAATCATTCGTCTTTGGGATATTCAATCAGGTGAGTGTATTCGGGCTTTGCATGGTCACGCAGGTCATGTTTGGCAAGTTGCCTTTAGTCCGATTGGAACCATACTTGCCAGTTGTGCTGAGGACTGTACGATCAAACTATGGGATGTTAGCAGTGGCAATTGTCTAACCACCATCTCTGAACACCCAGATTTAGCTCGAACTCTAGTCTTTAGTCATGATGGTAAATTGCTAGCAACTGGTGAAACTAGCCGAGTGATTAAGCTCAGAGATATTGTGACAGGCGAATGTTTGCGTATCTTTCAAGGACATAAATCAGCAATTTTAGCGATCGCCTTTAGCACTGATGATCGTTACATCATCAGCAGCAGCCGCGATAAAACCGTAAAAATTTGGGACACCAAAACAGGAGATTGTCTACAAACGTTAGATAGCCTTACTTCGCTGACGGCAAATATTAAATTTATGCCCATGCAATCCCACATGGCTTTTGGCTGTGGGGACAAATTTATCTATCGATGGCATATTCAAAGCGGTGAACTCATACCTGAGCAAATCCATCGTGATGGCAATGTCTTGACAATTGCCGCCGATCCCAAAGGTATGTTGCTAGCTAGTGCAGGTGAAGATGCTCAAATTAATATTTGGAATTGGCAAACAGGTGAAGTGATTAGAGCTTTAGCTGGACATATTGGCACGATCTATTCAGTATCTTTTTCTGCGGATGGCAAACTGATCGCTAGTAGTAGTCGCGATGAAACCGTCAAATTATGGGATGTACAGACAGGTGAATGTATCCGAACCTATCGCGAACCTCGCCCCTATGAAGGACTAAATATTACAGATGCAACAGGTTTGACTTCTGCTCAAAAAGCAAAGCTGATCTCCCTCGGTGCGATCGAAAGATAATAGATATGGCGGTTTTCAAATAAGTATGCACTCATTTGAAAACAAAAAAATTAATCCCAGCAAAGGTTTTGAGTTTTCATTTTGCCTACGGCAAAATGAAAATCACTATAGCTCTCAAAGCAAGCCATCTATTGTTGGATAACTTGTTCATAAACCGATTTCATTTGAGTAGCAATTACCTGCCAGTCATAATTTTGCTTGACATAGGTTTGACAATCCCTCGCACTGGGAATGTGTCTTTGACCAGATAAAGCTTCGATCATTCCCTGTGCCAGAAGATCGGTTGTATTCCCTTGCAAGACAAGCTCAGGAGAAAAAGGTTGTAAAATTTCAGGAATACCACCTATTGGTGTCCCCAATACAGGTGTACCTGCGGCTAGCGACTCAATCACGATCAATCCAAATCCTTCCAGTGATATGGTCGGCACAATTGATAGCTCGGCTGCTCGATAGGCGATCGCCAAGTCTTGATCTGGCACAAACCCTAATAACTGTACATGATTTTCCAGATGTAATTCTTGAATCTGCGATCGCAAGGCTCCCGCGATCGCCCCTTTGCCAGCGATTAGTAGCAATACATCAGGATGTTGCTTCCGCACCAAGGCGATCGCGGCAATCAAGTTCTCTAAACCCATACGTTGAACCATTCGCCGCACACAGAGAATAATTCGCCGATCCTTTTGCCAACCTAGTTTTTCTCTCGCTTTGGCGACTGTTAAGTCCAAATCAAATTCTGCTGTAACAATGCCCCCGCCGACGATAAAAATCTTTTCTAATGGCACGTTATAGGTTTTATGCAAAGTTTGTCGAAATGCCTCAGACAAGACAATAAAGCCATTAGCCCTGCGATAAACCAATTTTTCGACTACCCATTTTCCCCAAGTCGATAAACGTCCTGCACCTTCAGCTTGACTCTCCAAGGCCCAAGGCCCATGAAAATGCATCACTAATGGGACTTTTCCTAAGCGATCAAGTATGGGCAATGTATACAAAGCAAAATGTGAGGCAACTAAATCAAACCCTGAATTCGCGATCGTCTGATTGAAGGCTTTTCTCATACCTAGCGATCGCTGCCATGTTGAGCTTTTTACTGAAGCAAATGTTTGGACTTTACCACCAGAACTTTGACTAACGCGATCGGAGCCAGCTACCAGACCATTTACCTCAACACCAACTTTGGGTAGGTAATTGACACAACCGTAATAAACGCGAGCCAATCCACCTGCTTCTTCTAAAAACCAGCTCGTACCTAGCTGTAATGTTTTCATAAAATCTTACTAACTATTGACATATCTACATAAAGCCAACAACTCTGATTATAAAAATCAGTTTTTTGAAAGCCCGCCGTTAGAGGGCTGTCAAAAAATCGATTTTGGTGCTTTCAGCATCTTCGGATCTGGAAGCACCAAAATCGGTTTCATCATGGGAATTGCTGAATTAAAACTTGCATTGCTATATAGCGCTTTTCAAGCAAGCGAGGTACATAGGTTTGTTTCTCCGCCGAAGGCGGGGAAACAAACCTGTACTTCACTAGACTGATAAACGCTATATAAAAACAATTTAGTTTCATAATTAAAGAAACTGTCGTTATCATCGCTCAAATTTGGATATCACTCTACATGGCTTATACGATCGCCTCAAATATCTGTGAAGGCATAGCAGACTGTGTACCTGCTTGTCCTGTCGCCTGTATCGAACAGGGAGAGGGCGCAAATATTAAAGGGACGATCTGGTTTAAAATTGATGCCTCAGTTTGTATTGACTGCGGCGTTTGCTTACAGGTATGCCCTGTGCAGGGTGCTATCTTGCCAGAAGAGCGACCAGAATTAGTAATCTAATACCAATTCACAGAAGTGTGGCTACAATTCTGTGAATTAAAAACTAAACCCTGTAAGGGTTTTGAAAGCACAAAATGTCTACGCCATTTTGTGCTTTGGTATAAAAACTTAATTTTGATGATTCCAGTGCCGAAGACACTGATATTCATCAAAATTGTTTCTTAGATGAAAATCAAATTGATCTGTAATAGGCATGATAGTATAAACTCCAGTACTAACAGGCAAGTAGTCAAGAGTAAACACGATAAGATAGCAGTGTTTTACCTGTAGTACACAAGCTCTGATGAAATGTATCTGTCAAGTAAAAAGTAAAAAGTAAAAATGCTTTTCCTTTTTACTTTTACCTTTTTACTTGACAGTTCGGTTAAAGAGAAAAGCACTCAAAGAGTGGGCAATTGTCCCACTTTTTTGTTTTTTAAATTAGCTTTTTACGGCTTGAATCAAAAACTCTTACGTCAAAAACAAAGAAACGCTCACACTGTAAGCTCAAATCGTAAATTCTATGAGTCATCCTCTAATTCCGCAAATTTTTCAAATTGCTGAAGAAGTTGCCTCTCCCCTTGGGTTAGAGGTTGTCGATGTGGTGTTGCATACCAACAAAAACCCTGTGGTATTGCGGGTCGATATTCGTAATCCAGACCAAAATACAGGGCTAGAAGACTGCGAACGCATGAGCCGTGCGCTAGAACCAACTCTTGATGAAATCGATTTGATTCCCCATGCCTATGTGTTAGAAATTTCTAGCCCAGGGGCGGAACGTCAGTTACAAGGCGATCGTGAATTTGTGGCTTTTCGGGGCTTTATGGTCAATGTCAGTACAAATCCACCTCATGATGGCAAACAAATTTGGAGCGGACACCTCATATCACGCAACGAGACACATGTGACGATTAGCATCAAGGGACGGATTAACAATATTCCCCGTGAACTGGTTGAGCGTGTTGAATTAACCAAAATGGAATGACAAGAACTCCTATCACATCAAGGGTTTGAAGTTTTTATTTTGCCTAAGGCAAAATAAAAACTTCTCTAGAGCATTGCAGTTATTGATTTTTATAGAAGCGAGAAAACTTATGTCTTTATTGAATTTACCTGGATTAGGACAAATGGTGGAAGTGATTAGCAAAGAGCGAAATCTCCCCAAACATGCTGTCCAAAATGCTTTGCGAGAAGCTTTACTCAAGGGATATGAGCGCTTTCGCAAAACCTATCGCTCCGATGGAATTAACTTTGAAGAAGAATATTTTAATAATTTTGATGTAGAACTCGATCTTGAAGGTGAAGGATTTCGGGTTCTCGCGACAAAAACAATTGTTGATGAAGTTGGTGATGCCGATCATGAAATTGGCTTGTTTGAGGTGCGCGAAGTTGCTCCTGAAGCACAAGCTGGCGGGACTGTAGTTGTTGATGTGACTCCAGAGCAGGGCGACTTTGGACGCATGGCAGCAATCCAAACTAAACAAGTCCTAGCTCAAAAGTTGAGAGATCAGCAGCGCAAGATTATTCAAGAAGAGTTTCAAGACATCGAAGGGACTGTCTTGCAAGGTCGAGTGTTACGTTTTGAAACAACCTCTGTAATCGTGGCAGTCAGCAGTGGATTTGGACAACCTGAAGTTGAAGCTGAACTTCCAAAACGCGAACAATTGGCAGGTGAAAGACCTTATCGCCCCAATATGACCTTGAAAGTATATCTAAAGAAGGTTTTTGAAGGTTCACGCCGTGGTCCTCAGTTGCTAGTCTCACGGGCTGATGCAGGTTTGGTGGTGTATTTGTTTGCCAATGAAGTCCCTGAAATTGAGGAAGAAATCGTCCGTATTGTGGCTGTGGCAAGAGAGGCTAATCCGCCATCCCCTGCGGTTGGTCCCCGCACTAAAATTGCTGTAGATACCCTTGAGCGAGATGTTGATCCAGTAGGTGCTTGTATTGGTGCGAGAGGAGCAAGAATTCAGGCTGTAGTTTCTGAACTACGCGGTGAAAAGATAGACGTGATCCGTTGGTCACCTGATCCTTCGACCTATATTGCTAATTCCTTAAGCCCTGCAAGGATTCATGAAGTACGCCTAATTAATGCGAATGAAAGAATTGCCCATGTGGTTGTCCCTGAGGATCAGCTTAGTTTGGCGATCGGCAAAGAAGGTCAAAATGTCCGTTTGGCAGCGAGACTCACTGGCTGGAAAATCGATATCAAAAATTTGGCAAAGTATGACTATGAAGATGAAGACCGTAAAGCTCAAGAAAGCATGGCTAGAGCATCGACAATTCTTGAAGAAGCTGATCACGATGATGAAAATGACTATGACAACGATGAAGACTAAGAGCACCAAAAATTGTCAGCAACCAAGCTGCAAAATTTTGGTTTTAGTCCAAAGCGCTGTAGGGGTAGACTAGTTTGGCTTTAAAGCTGCACCGTCGTTGTGTTAGTTGCCAATGTGTCGCTATGCGCGATACTTTTTGGAGGATAGTACGTGTGCCGATCGCTGCTCAGCATCCCAATGAAGATAAGTCCAACCATGATCAAGCTCAATATCAAATTCAACTTGATCATGGCATAGGTAGATCGGCGTATGTTTGTCAAAAGCTGGAATGCTTACAAATAGCTCAAAAGAAAAACCGTTTAGGGCGATCGCTCCGTACCCATATTCCACCTGAAATTTTTGAAATTCTCAAATCACGTCTCTAATCCAAATTTAATTAACGTCAGTTCGACGAAGTAGCAAAATAGTAAAAATCGATCTGCGATTTTTACTATTTTGATTTATCTACGCCGCGCCTCGCGCGGCGCAGATGGCTATATCGAATTCACGTTAAAATAAAGAACCTTTCCCAGCAAAGTTATGAGCAAGCAGACAATTTTGGTTACAGGTGGCGCAGGCTATATTGGCTCTCATGCAGTCAAAGCGTTGCAGCAAGTTGGTTATAAGGTAGTAATTTTAGATAATCTCGTCTATGGTCACCAAGATATTGCTGAAACCCTAGGCGCGGAATTGATTATTGGTGACACAAATGATCGAGCCTTGCTCGATCGCCTATTTAGCGATCGTCAAATTAGTGCTGTTATGCATTTTGCAGCCTATGCCTATGTGGGAGAGTCGGTGACACAGCCTGACAAATACTATCGCAATAACGTTGTTGGCACTTTGTCTTTGCTGGAAGCGATGATTGCTGCAAATATAAAAACCTTTGTGTTTTCTTCTACCTGTGCTAGTTACGGCGTGCCACAACAAATACCAATTACTGAGGATCATCCCCAATCGCCAATCAATCCCTATGGTGCGACTAAGCTAATGGTTGAGCGGATTTTGCAAGATTTTGATATTGCCTATGGACTAAAGTCAGTGATTTTTCGATATTTCAATGCGGCAGGAGCTGATTCTGATGGGGCGCTCGGCGAAGATCACGATCCTGAAACACATTTGATCCCATTAGTTTTGCAGACAGCTATGGGTATCCGCGAAGCAATTACAGTTTATGGGTCTGACTATCCAACCGCAGACGGAACTTGCATCCGTGATTATATCCATGTAACTGATCTAGCTGAAGCGCATGTATTAGGTTTGGAATATTTACTCAAGGGCAACAAGAGCGAAATTTTTAATCTTGGTAATGGTAATGGGTTTTCGGTCAAAGAGGTAATTGATGCTGCCAAGCAAATTACGGGTAAGCCGATTAATGTCGTGATGGGCGATCGCCGTGCAGGAGATCCACCTGCGCTAGTCGGTAGCAGTGAGAAAGCAAGGGCAATCTTGAACTGGCAGCCTAAATATGCTGATTTAAATTTGATTTTGCAACATGCATGGCAATGGCATCTAAAACGCCATGCATAACAGAAGGGACGCTTCGAGTCCCTTCTGTTATGCCAATTTTGAGCGCAAAGCTCTATAGAAGTTTGTCGATTTTTTGGGCTAGCTCAAAGTCAAGAGCACTGATACCATCGGCATCGTGGGTGGTGAGGTCAATCTTGACTTTGTTATAGACATTAAATAGCTCAGGATGATGCCCCATCTTATCGGCAACGATCGCCACTTTACTGATAAAACCAAAAGCTTCCACAAAATCCCGAAACTTAAAGTTCTTTTGCAACTTGTGATCAACAACTGTCCAACCTGCTAATTGGGCGATCGCCGAAGAAATTTCTACTTCAGATAATTTTTTGACAGCCATAACTCTCACAAAATATAGGATTAACCCTATATTTACATAAAACAAAAAAAGAAGGCGGCACTTTGTGCCGCCTTCTTTTTTAGTTTTTGATGGGTTGATCGCGATACCACCACGATAAGATTTGTACCCAATTCCAGCCATTTTGAGCCATTTGCTGGGTCATTTCTTGATCGAGGTGCTGGCCATCGGAAACAGGCATATATCCACCACCCCAGCTAATCCAGTTGCGAGGCAAACGGGCGCGATAATAACCTTTAAAACCAGGTCTCAGCATATAGCCTGCGGTTGAGGCAACCGCCTGATCGCTACGACTGTGGATTAGGGCGATCGCTTGACCAGTTTGAGGATCAAAGCGATAAAAGCCTTTATATACCTGATCGCGAGTATCACTCACTAGATCGTAGGGTGCTTCACCCCATTTACGCTGACGTTGCGTATTGACAGCATAGCTACGAGCTGCCACCGCTTGCGCCATTAGTGCATCCATATGCCAACTAGCTGGCATCTCACTGGGTACAACGCTACGAAGATATTCTTCAAGGGATAACACGTTAACCGCGATCGCCTTGTTATTCCAAGCTCGCAATTCGATCTCACCTGGATAAAGATTGCTGCCTACTTGCACCAACCCATTATTGCTAGGGGTAATTCGATATGCAGAAGTAATTGGCAGGGTGTACCACTTACCGGGATCGAGACGGCGGCTTGCCTGTCCAGAAGCTTGCAGAGTTGATGGTTGAGTCACTGCTACAGACATTTTGGAGCTATTTTCTTCTCTTACCAAAACCCTTAATAGATTAGCCGCAGCAGCCTGAGAAACTCCTGCAACTAATACCAGCATCAAGGACAAAATTAGCGTGTACATCCCTTTGGAGAAGTGTTTCATCATGTAGTTAGTCACTCACACCTGTAAGCAAAGAATGTAATAAACTTTTTAGTAAGATTTGAAGCATTTTAGTTTAGCCTCGGATAACCAGATAGTTTATCAAAACAATCTAGTTTTGATAAACATTATTTCTGCATACTTATACCAGCTTTTGTCTGAATTTTACCGAAGTAATTTAATAAAATCAAAAAAGTTTCGACGGGCTTTGCCCGCCGAAACTTTTTTTGATTTTATATTTAACGTCAATTCGACGAACGCGAAAAATGGTAAGAATCGTTAAGCGATTCTTACCATTTTTCGCCATTTGCGGCGTGCGAAGTACGCCGCAAATGGCTATATTGAACTCACGTTAATTAATTATGCTTACAGCCTATTGAGGCTTTGAGTAGTACAGAAATATATTTGAAAGTGGCACTAAGTGCCACTTTCAAATATATTTCTGGGTTTTTATTAAGCGCAATGCGCTGTAGCTACTTAGTACATAATGGTAATAAGGGAGAGTAAGCGTGCGGTTGCGAAATTTGCCTCAAAATTAACGAAAGGATATGGCGAGTGCAAGTTTTGAGGAAAGTCCGGGCTTCCATGAAGATCAGGCTGCTGGATAAC
Organism: Pseudanabaena sp.; assembly: GCA_046081205.1. Taxonomy (GTDB): domain Bacteria; phylum Cyanobacteriota; class Cyanobacteriia; order Pseudanabaenales; family Pseudanabaenaceae; genus Pseudanabaena. Next base: position 15,182 of record JBJTVM010000083.1, read on the forward strand.
GCCCAGTGCGAGCGATCGTGAGGATAGTGCCACAGAAAAATACCGCCTTTATTAGAGATAGCGCGAAGCGCTATCTCTACAATAGGGTAAGGGTGCAAAGGTGTGTTAAGAGCGCACCAGCAGAGTCGTGAGGCTCTGGCTCGGTAAACCCCAGTTGGAAGCAAGGCGAGAGGATACAAGTGTTGCGATCTTCAATTGATCTTGTGTCCGTTACTTAATGGGATTGCATAGTGAAAGCTAGGCGATCGCAAATAAGTGTGTGCCGCATGAGGTATTTGGTAACAAATATCCCAGATAGATAACCGCTAGGGTAGTTGCTAAAACTCCCGAAACAGAACCCGGCTTATGTCTTACTCTTCCTATTAAAATTAACTTCAATTCAACGAACGCACAAGATGATAAAAATCGCTCTGCGATTTTTATCATCTTGTGCCATTTGCGCCGCGCAAAGCTCGGTGCAAATGGCTATATCGAAGATTGCTTTTCAGCTTTGTTTCACAGGTTTTCAAAAGACAAAGGACAGATTTTAAGTTTTTTAATTGATATTCACCTCAGAGATCTGGTACATCTAGAATCTAAATGAGATCTCTTGGATTGCAACCTGAAACTGCATTTGTTTTTAAGAAACATTTTAATTAGAGTAATTAAATTATGGGAATTGCTCCCAACCATCCATCTTTGCTACCAGCAACAACCCACCACATATCTCGTAAGTGGTTTGGTAGAGGAGTTATAGGCATTACCTTTGTCTGCCTGATCTCAACACTCAGCTTTAGGTTTTATTCTGAGCCGCGCTTAGGAATAGGTACATTTGTTGATCAAGATCTAAGATCGCCTAGAACAGTAGTAGCTACTGACATTGAGGCAACTAAACAGGCAAAAGAACTAGCTAAACAACAAGTAATACCTATCTATCGTAGTAATCCTGAGATTGATGCTAATGCTATCAAGCACTTAGAAGAACTTCTGCAAGTAGGTGATAACCTGCGGATATCCTCTGGTAGTTTGCCTTACGTCGATCGCCAAATTTTAAGTGATGACGTGCAACGATATTTTAGGCGAATATCAGATTTTGAGTGGTTGCAGTTCCAAGACAGGGCTAATCGACTCGCTGCTAATGTCAATAATCAGACGGCTATATCAGGTTTGATCAATCGAGATAAAGAAGCCCCATCCGTAGCATTGGCTGAGCTAACTCTATACAAAATTAATGCTCTTCCCCAAGATTATCAAAAACTGATCAATACTGTGACTGAGATTCGCAAAGCCTATGCAATGACTCAGGAGAAAGCAACCAAAGGCCCTGCAATGTTTCGCGATCGCCTCTTGGAAATGACCAATGAAGAATGGGAGGCTTGCAAGAAACTGACGCGGCAAGCATTGACTGCTGTCCAGTCCACAGGGATTGTGGCTGGATTGCCCGATGACATGCTGCAAAAACGGTTAACGAACCTGATCAATTTGCCAACCAATGAAGAGCAACGAGCTATGTCGATCGCTTTGCTCAGTGCCACAGTCAAGCCAAATATGACAATTGACTATGTAGGTACAACTGGAAGAGCGATTAAAGCATCTGAATCGGTTCAGATACAAAGGATTTCACTGAAAGCAGGTGATTTAATCGTAAAAGGTGGCGAGAAAATTACTGAGCGGCAATTTGTTATTTTAGATGAACTCAAAATGACCCAAAGACAATTCAATCTAAAGGGATTGGTCTTGATGGTCACAATTACAGCGCTCTGCTTTGCCATATTTGGCTATGCCAACCGACGATGGCAGTATTTACTCAAAGTCAAATTACATATCAAAGATATTTTGGTGCTTGGCATTATTTGCACAGGTAGTGCTTTAGCGACCGTGGTGATGGCTCCGAACATGCTCGTATTTCTGCCATTAGCAAGTATGGGTTTAATCATTGGTAGTTTTTACAGTTCTCGTCTTGCAATTCTCGTCACCTGTCTCACCTCAATCTTACTGGCGATCGCGATTAGCTCTGACTTACTAGCACTTGTGCCGATCATTATTGGCTCAATTGTTGCTGCGGTGATTACTAATCGTCCCCTGACGCGATCGCATCTAGCCGCAACAGGATTATTGGTTGGCTTTTTACAAGCGGCTGTATATATTGCGATCGCCATTATTGCTGGCTCCACACCTCCAGTACTGATCGCCATCACAGCCTTTCAGTATGCATCGGGAGGACTAATTGCCGCGATCGTTGCCCTTGGAGCGATTCCTTACTTGGAGCATATTTCTTATGCATTAACCCCATTTCGTCTAGCGGAGCTAGCAAACCTTGATCGCCCGTTACTACGCCGCCTAGTCACGGAAACCC
>JBJTVM010000084.1:0-4055 GCA_046081205.1 Pseudanabaena sp.
CTCTGTTCTTTTGGACATATTTTCGCTGGAGGTTATGCCGCAGGTTATTACAGCTCCAAGTGGGCGGAAGTCCTCAGTGCTGATGCCTTTGCTGCTTTTGAAGAAGCAGGACTGGAAAATGAACAGGCGATCACTTCAACGGGTAGAATCTACCGTGATACAGTTTTGGCTCTCGGTGGTAGCAAGCATCCGATGGAAGTATTCAAAACCTTCCGAGGACGTGAACCTAGCACTGCGCCTCTACTGCGTCATAGCGGTTTAGTCAAAGCCTAATCTATAATAGAGGCGTTGCAATGCAACGCCTCTATTGTATGCCAGCCGATGGTTCTGTTAGAAACTGCCCGCGAATTTCTCTCGCAAATCGAAAATTATCCGATTTCAGAAAAGATAGAACAGCAATTAAGAAATAGCGATCGCGTCCTATTTATCCTTCATGATCAGCTAAATCTGGATGTATTTCCCAAAGAACTACTCGCACAAAAGCCATTACTAATCTTTGTGGAATCTCTGAAATATGCCACATTTATCCCTCACCATAAACAAAAATTAGTTTATATCCTCAGTTCGCAGAGACACTTTGCGATCGCCTGTCATCAACAAGGATTTCCTGTACTAAATTTGTTTACTGAAGGATTTCATGCTGAGGCAATTTCTGATTTTTTGTTGCAATATCCTCAGCTTAAGCTTACTCATATGCAGCCATCAGAGTGGGATACGCGATCGCAGATGTTGGCGTTAAATAATCAATTTAGCGATCGTCTCGAAATAATTCCCAATCGCTTTTTCATTGCAGATGCTGAAAAGCTTAAGAAGAAAATTAAAAAAGGATACCGCTTAGAAACTTTCTATCGTGAATTGCGTAAACAAACTGGCTACTTGATGGCAGATGGTAAACCTGTCGGCGGTAATTGGAACTATGACAAAGAAAACCGTAAAGCTCTACCAAAAAATACGGTGATTCCTACAGTTCCTGAAGTAGAACCTGATGCAGTTACTCAGGAAGTAATCGAGTTAGTCAAAAACTATTTACCTGATAGCTTTGGAAGATTGGACAAATTTGGCTATGCCGTATCCCGCGATCGCGCCCTAGAACTAGCTCGACTATTCATCGAAACCCGCTTGGCAAATTTTGGTGCTTATGAAGATGCTATCAAAGTTGGCGCACCCTTTTTATTTCATTCTGTGCTGTCGATCTATCTTAACAATGGCTTGTTGTTACCACAGGAACTCTGCACAATGGCGATCGCTGCCTATGAACAGAACATGGCTCCTCTTAACTCTGTTGAAGGTTTTATTCGTCAAATTTTAGGGTGGCGTGAATATGTTCGTGTTTACTATGAAGCACAAATGCCACAGGCGCGAGAGAGCAATTATTTTGAATTTTTTAATAATTTGCCACAACTTTATTGGGATGCTAATACTGATTTAACTTGCCTAAAAGATGCCGTCACTAATGTTCTAAATTACGGCTATTCACATCATATTCAAAGACTAATGGTCTTAAGTAACTTTAGCAATCTCACCAATACAGATCCGCGCCAGCTAAATCACTGGTTTTGGCTTGCTTATGTCGATGCCTACGAATGGGTTGAACTTCCTAATGTTCTAGGCATGTCTACCTTCGCTGATGGTGGTGTACTTGCGTCTAAACCCTATGTATCAGGGGGGAATTACATTAACAAAATGAGTAATTGCTGTTCTCAATGCACCTATGATGTAAAGCAAAAAACAGGCAGCTCTGCTTGTCCTTTTAATTACCTATACTGGCATTTTGTCGATCAGCATCGAGATAGCTTTATTGAAAATGGAAGGGTGTCGCTAATGATTCATGCTTATGAAAACAAAACCAATGATGAAAAAATAGCCATTAGAGACTCATCAACTCATTTTATAAAGAACCTCAAACGTAGCTATTCTGAGTACTCATAATTTGAAATAATTATTAAATTATGCAAGGCTTGTTTATAAAAAAATTAGTCTTTTAGTAAGAACTAATCATCATTTGAAATCATGATATAGCGCTTTTCAATCAAGTAAGGTACATAGGTTTGTTTCCCCGCCGAAGGCGGGGAAACAAACCTATGCTTCCCTAGCCTGATAAAGGCTATATATTGCAATCCTAAATGGGTTGCTAAGGTTTACCCCGAAAGAGAACGCTTCCACAACCCTCAAAAATCTACTAATGATTTAGGACTGCTATAGAAATGCAAGTTTAGCTTAGGACATAAAACCCAAATAAATGAAAGTGGTGCTTTGCACTGCTTTCATTTATTTGGGTTTTGATTTGTTCTAGCTATCTCTTTTATTACGATAGATATCATGCTCGTCTAGACTATGCCTATGTAGTTAAGTATTAGTTAAGTATAAAGTTAACTCACAAGTAACTGAATAACTTACTTATAACTTTCCTATAACTTCTATAGCTTTATTATCAAGTCTTTCTCCCAATTCCTCAATAACTATGGATTTGCAAATGTCATATAAAATGCTAAATTCTAATTTTAAATTGAGAGTATCCTAAATTTCTTAGGTATTCTCAATCATATTTGACCTTACTTGCTATTCATTGTGACTTCTAATGGAAATAAGTGCTGAGATGGTTATTAAACATACTGAATCTATGCCAAAATCTCCTTTGACTAGCCAAGAGAATTTCTGGAAGCAGTTTCTAAAGGGAGTCAATGCAAGCACTTTTTTGGGTGGAGATTCCGTAAGGTCTAAAGAGCATCCTTCGGCGCCTGAATATCAGACAACTATTGCTTGCCTCAATGAATCTTTAACTTCTCTTTTTAATAGTTTTATTCGAGAACAAAATCTAGACATTGCGTCGATATTGCAGGGAGTTTGGGCTTTACTTCTCCATCGCTACAGTGGAGATGAAGATATTGTTTTTGGCTTTCAGTCCGTCTCAACTACTCTGATTTCAAGTGAAGATAAAAAAAATCAACCTATCCCCTTTCGGATCACAATTAATCCTGACACAGCAGTTCTCACTTGTTTAACTTGGCTATTTCAGATTCAAGAACAGTGGAAGATTGCTCAAACTTATTCTCAAGTATCTCTAAGCCAAATCCAAGCATGGAGTGATATTCCCGCAGGCATGTCACTATTTGAAACTTTGGTGATATTGGATGATCTAGAACAAGTGTCTGCGGCAATACCTGACTCCCCAATTATTCTTGGTGTAAAGGTAGAAGCAAATTTGACATTGCAACTTAGATACGATCGCAACCGTTTTCAAGAAGCTGCAATCAATCGTCTCTTGGGGCATCTACAAACCTTGCTAGAAAGTCTGGTCATGAATCCTGAGCAGAAACTTGCAAGTTTGCCAATGTTAACCACTGCCGAGCGTAATCAGATTTTGATTGAGTGGAACAATACACAAGTAGACTATCCATTAGACAAAACAATTCACCAATTGGTTGAAGAACAAGTAAAACGAACTCCAGATGCCGTAGCAGTGGTTTTTGGCAATCAGCAACTTACTTACCATGAATTAAACCAAAAAGCTAATCAATTAGCCCATTATTTACTTTCTAAGGGAGTTAAGGCAGAAACACTGGTAGGTATTTGTGTAGAACGTTCGTTAGAAATGGTGTTGGGGATATTAGGAATCCTTAAGGCTGGTGGAGCCTATGTACCTATCGATCCATCCTATCCTCAAGAGCGTATTGCTTACATGCTCGAAGATTCTCAAGCCAATGTTTTGCTGATTCAACATCATTTAATAACAACGGTATCTGAATATCAAGGACTCGTTATTAGTTTAGATAAAGATTGGCATCTTATATCTACCGAGAGCGGAAATAATCTTGTTAGTGAGTCGTCATTTGAGGATTTAGTTTATGTTATTTATACTTCTGGTTCTACAGGTAAACCAAAGGGAACGATGAACACTCATCAAGGGGTAGCTAATCGTTTGCTTTGGATGCAGGATGAATATCAATTGACAGCGAGCGATCGCGTGTTGCAGAAAACGCCATTTAGCTTTGATGTATCTGGTTGGGAATTTTGGTGGCCATTGATTACTGGAGCTTGTCTAGTTGTAGCTAAAC
>JBJTVM010000085.1:0-6504 GCA_046081205.1 Pseudanabaena sp.
ATTAGACCTGTTTCTTCTGCCAATGGAATAAACTCTAATGGAGAAATCCATCTTTGATCTGGCGTTCGCCAGCGAGCTAAAGCTTCAAAGCCTTTAATCTTGCCCGTGTGTAATGAAAAAATTGGCTGATAGTATACTAAGATTTGCTTGGCTTCTATCGCTTCTTGCAAATTGACTTCAAGGTTTACTCGATGGATAGCCTTCTGTTGCATACTCTGATTAAAGAAAATCGTCCCCACCCTATCATTTCTTGCATAATCAAAGGCTGTATCAGCCGCTCTCAAAAAGTCTTCTGGTTGACCATCTTCTAAATCGCTAGCGACTACTCCTATGTGCGTTTTTGATGATACACTAATCTCCTCAAGCTGAACAGGAATGTTGAAAAGTTGATGAAGCTGTTCAATGTAGTTCTCAATAGCAGGTAAATTCTCAACATCCTCTAGCAATATCGCAAATTCGTTGTTTTCCAATCTGGCAACAACCTTAGAAGGAATGTCCCAGTTTTCCAATCGATGAGCAATTTCAACTAAGAGGCGATCGCTATGTTTATGACCAAATCCAGATTTAATGATGGGATAGCGTTCTACATCTAGCTTTAATACAGCGAAATACATTCCTTTTGATCGCTTTATTTCAATACATTTAGCGATTTTTTGGAGTAGTCCATAGCGATTACTTAAGCCTGTCAGTTGATCGTAAAAAACTAGGTTATGGAGGCGATCTAGGGTTGATTGCAGTTTTTGCTTTTGTGCGCGTAAATCGTGAACAAATGCTAGAGTTTTGTTAATTGTAATTTCTAGATCTTCAAAGTCAATGGGTTTCATCAAAAAGTCAAACGCACCACGATTCATCGCAGTGCGAATGTTTTTCATGTCGCCAAATGCAGAAATAACTACAGCTTTTAAGGGAGATTCAAGCTCTGCTAAGTTTGTCAATAAGGTTAATCCATCCATCTTAGGCATTTGAATGTCAGTCAGGATCATGTCAATTGAATTTGATTCTCGAATAATCTCAAGCGCTTCCACCCCATTTTGAGCAAACTGAAAGCTTAGCTCTCCGTTCCGAATTCTTTTTTTAAATATCTGCTTAAAAAGACGTTGAATTTCAAATTCATCATCAACTACTAATACTACATTTGTCTCTTCTTTCATGATTCAATTATGGTACAGTTCGATTTAATACCAATTTTTAATAGCGACGATAAAGAATTAGCAAGAACAAGCCCCGCAAAAGTACTCTACTATCAAATTATATAAGGCTTCGCCGTATAGCGGTTTTCACTTTGCCGTAGGCAAAATGAAAACTCAAAACCCTCACTAGGAGTGATTTTTTTGTTTTCAAATGATTACGCACTCATTTGAAAATCGCTATAACCTCATATAGCGCTTTGCGCTCAACCGCAAGCTGAGAAGAACTTGAAAATGTTGCAAAGAGACAAGTTCAAGCCCTTCCTTGTGGCTCATTTGTTCAGCAATCGCCGTAGATAGAGAATGAACCATACACAGCGCTTTGCGGTGACTGAAAACCCACAAAGATTTTTGAGGTTTAATGCGGAACGATGTTTTAACTATATCTCTTTGGTATCGTAACAATTATTTCGGTAAATTGACTAGGATTAGAGTTAATTGTTAGAGTACCGTTATGTTGTTTAACAATTATATCGTGAGTAAGTGAAAGCCCCAGCCCAGTCCCCTCACCAGGAGGCTTGGTTGTGAAGAAGGGGTCTAAGACCTTACTTTGGATGTCTAAGTCTATGCCGCAGCCATTGTCAAGAATCCTAATCTCGATGCGATCGCCGAGACTGCGTGTCGAAAGTCTAAGCGTTGGATGATAATTTTCTGCATCTTTAGAGATATCTAGAAGATTCTTTTGGTAAAGCATAGCATCACAAGCATTTTCAATGAGATTAATAAAAGCCCTACTCATCGATCCCGCTACTAGAGCGACTAAATCTAAATTAGCAGCATAGTCAGTCAGAATTTTGATGTTAAAATTGGTATCTAGCATTTTTTTACTGTGATACGCTAGTTTTAATGATTGGTCGAGCAAATCATTAATTTGAGTTGGCTGTAAGATCGCTTTTGTATCATCATTTCGGGTATGCTGCATCATATTAAAAATGATGTTTTCAGCTCTTTGGCTATGAACGCGAATTGTCGTGGAATTTTCTTGAAGATCAGCAATTAATGTCGCGATCAGATCGGAAGTGTCAAAATCTAAGGAAGGGCGCAAAGGCTCAATTGCCTCTAACAATTCTTGACTAAGTTCAATTGATCCTAGTGCGAAGTTTGTGACAAAGTTAAGAGGATTACGCAGTTCATGGGCTATCCCCGCTGTGAGCGTACCGAGAGAGGCAAGTTTTTCCTGAGCAATGATTCTCTCTTGGGCTTTTACAAGTGCTGTAGTTCGTTCTTCAACTCTCAGTTCAAGGCTTTTATTTAGTTGATATAGTTCTTGGAGAAGCTGATCTCGTTCTAATTCCGTGGCTTTGCGATCGCTGATGTCACGAGCGACCCACACCACGGATTCCTCAGTCAATGGCGAACATCTTGCACTAAACCAAAATTCTTTATCTTGGATCAATAGGCTATATTCATACTCTTGAGTTTGTTGCGCGTCAATGGTCTTCCTAATGATTGATAAAAACTCCTCAGATTGTTTGGGCGGGAAAATCTCCTGAAGACTTTTACCAATGAGTATATCAGCAGGTAGATAAAGTCTGTTTGCGTTAGTTGGGGCGATCTTGAGGTATGTTCCATCTCGATCTATTACAAAGACAACATCATCCATTCCCATAAATAAGCTGCGAAGCTCTAATTCAGATGCTTGCAAAGCGGCTTCTGTTCTTTTTTGCTCGCTGATATCACGCAAAATACCTTGCAACCCGATCGCTTTACCTTCTTTATCTATGATGGGCGTTATATTAACCATTACCCATAGGTAACTACCATCTTGGCATAAGTGACGAAACTCTATATTAGCTAAATTTTCTAATCGCTCTAACGAAAATTTAGCAAACGCAAAAGTTTTTTCCAAGTCATCGGGATGGATCAATTTCGTAAATGACTGTCCCACCCATTTAGAAGGAGATAGCCCAAACATAGTATGAAATTGGGGAGATAGATATGTCAGCGTACTGTCTGCCTTTGTTGCCCAGATCATATCATTGGCTCCTTCCACTAGTCTTCTGAATTTATTTTCACTCTCATATAGTGTTTGATAGAGTTGGGCATTTTCTAGGGAAATCGCGGCTTGAGAACAAATTAGGTTTAAAATTTCAAGGCGATCGCTGGTAAATGCTCCTATGGTCAAGCTGTTTTCTAGATATAAAACCCCGATTAACTTGCCTTGTTTCAAAACGGGCATACATAAAATGCTTTTTGGTCGATATTTGAGAATGTAGCGATCGCTGGCAAATTGGGCATCTTGTCGCGCATCACTCAAAACAATGGGTTCTAAACTACGCTTGACCTGATTGACGATACCAATCGCCATATCTTCACTATGCTCCAAGGATATGGGAGATGGCAAGATTTGTGCGGGTTGTTCAGATTCCACGAGCGCGACGATTTGCAACTCTTGTTCTGATTGCAACAGTAAGACGCATTTATCAGCTCCAGAATTAGTATTGGCTATATTTAGGAGCGCTTCTAAGAGTTTTGAAAGCTCTATCTCTTCAGAAATTGCTTGTGATGCTTTTAGTAGAGTCTCTAAATCGATTGCTTCAGAGGTGCTACTAGAAGAGTGAGTAGTTTTTTTCTTGAAAGAGCCAGAGGAGTCTCGCAGAATCGGCGCGAGTAGTTGGGGATAGCGATTTTCGAGGTCGGTAACTTTGGCAGATGCGCCCCAACGCACATATCCATAATAGGCTTCAGTCATATAGACTTGAGCAATTTTCTCTCTGCCCCAGCCAAGATAGAATTTAGCAGCAAGTTCGTTGGCAAGGGCTTCTTCTTGGATGTAATTGTTTTCCTTTGCACCTGCGATCGCATGATCGTAATATTCAATCGCCTCTAGTTTATTCCCCAACACCCGATGTCGTTCTGCTTCCACTAAATCATATTTGTGTTGAAAGTTCATTGGCGCATAGTAAGCACGATGGAGCAGTTTGGTCTGGTTTTCAGAAATACGATCAAGAACCGTCGTTTTGTCTGCTTCCTCAGTAAAGTCAACTAAGGCTGCCAGAGAATCATAGAAGTAAAAAATCGGGATGCTAATTAGACTTGCCCCAGCATCTAAGGTTTGGCTTGCTTCTACCGCATCTTGCTTTGCCTCACCCATTTTGTTTAGCAAGTAGGAAGTGGTTAACCGATAAACCCAATAGGTATGCAATGCTCCTAAGTTATTAGAAACAGTTAAGGTATGGTGTAGTTGTTCCATTTGGGCTATCAACCAATCCTGATTTTGAGTAGTTTGTAATCGCTGGATAGTTCGCAAAAAAGATAAACCAGAATTTACATTCGTAACAACGTTTAGCTTTAGAAGTGTGGCGATATAAAATTCTATTTCTTCCTGTAGTGTTGCTAGTTCTTGACCAACAGCATAGGCATATTCCCAAATAATATTGGCATTATGCCCCACATATTCAAAATCGCCCAATTCTAGCGACATTTTGAACGATTCTTTTAAGAGGCTTAAACTACTGCGGCAGTGGGATTTACAGTGAAGAATAAAGCAACCGATGAAAAAAATCACCTTAGCTTGAACATCTTGAACTTTGAACTTTTCTGCCAATTGTAGTCCTAGCTGCCCGAATTCGTAGGCTCCGTCTAAGTCTTCCAAAACACTGCTTAGCAAAATAGCATGACAACAGTAGCTGAGGGAAGACAGCGCCATATTACCTGCTTGAATCGATAGTTTGACCTGAGCTAAAACCACAAAGGGAAACAGCAAGGGGGTAGAAATATAAGTAGCTGAGTTGATACTCGAAAGTAATTGCATACTTGCCAAAGATGCTGAGTCTGTCATCACGGGCAAATCGAGTAAATCACCAATAGATCTACCATTGAGCAGGGTCGCAACATCCTGCATTGCGGGAACTATATCTGTAGATGCTGGCTGCTTGGGAAGATAAATGTTGAAATGCTCCAGGGCATTTTCTGCGATGGCGATCGCCTCCGAAAACTTGCCCTGCGTAATATACGCTTGAATCTGAATTTCAAAGATTTTAACTAGTTTGAGAGGCTCAAGCCCTTGCGCTAAGATGGCGCTCACCCAATGTTCCATTTGAGCAAAATCGCCACAGAGATAAGCTGCTGCTGCCGCGCCTTCATGCAATGTCAGGATCAAACTAGGTTGACTTTGCCAGCCTAGTTCATCCATTAGAGTTAGCCCTGCCGTGAAATATTTTAAAGCTGCTTCGTAAGCGTTAGAGGCTTTGGCTTTGCTACCAGCAATTAAATTGAATTGGGCAAGCTCAGTTTTCTCAAGTGGATCAATGAGGATGGCGATCGCCCGATTCCAGTGGTTAACAATTCCAAAAATATTGGCTTCTAGTTCTGCATCTGGGGTATTCTGTCGCAGCGATCGCGCAATTGCTAAATGTGCTGACTGTTGCTGCTCCTCAGGAATCAACGAATAAGCAGCTTGTTGAACTCGATCATGGAGAAACTTATAAGTTACATTTGCTTTAGTTTGTAAAACAGCATTCATATCAGCATTCGCATCAATCCGCATAAACAACTTATAGGCTTCTGTTGTGGGAATAATAAAACCTGCTTGTAATGCTTGCCATAGAGCCATTGCTGTACTTTCTAGAGACTGTTGAGAAGCGATCGCAAGGGTCTGCAAATCAAACTGTGCGCCAATGCAAGCAGCCACTTTCAGGACATCCTGAGTTTCTAATGGCAACTTCTGTAATTGACTTGCCATAAACTCAACCACATCATCAGCATGGAGCAATCTCGCTTGAGCAATATCGCAAGGCCAATTACGCAAATCCCAATTGAAGGTAATGATCTTTTCTTCATATAAAGCCTTAAGCAACTGCACCGCGAAAAAGGGATTTCCTTGAGTCTTTTGATACACCAATTCTGCTAAAGGTTTGGCATTGGGCAGATCACAAATCAAGGTGTCAGCAATCCATTGATGGATATCAGCTTGTCTCAATGTTTGCAGAGTAATTGTGTTCACCGTTATGCCTGTCTTGAGCATTTCTGATATTGTCATCATCAAAGGATGAACTGGCGATACTTCGTTATCTCGATAGGCTCCCAACATCAATAGATATCTTGTATCTTGCGTCAAGAGTTGCATTAATTTTAATGAGGACAAGTCAGCCCACTGCAGGTCATCGAAAAACATCACAAGGGGATGTTCGGGTGTGGCGAAAACTTGGATAAATTTTTGCAGTAGTAAGTTGAAACGATTTTGAGATGCATTCCCTGTTAGTTCGATAACACTTGGTTGATTGCCGATAATTCCTGCTAGCTCTGGGATCACTTCAACGATGACTTGTCCGTTCTCTCCCACTACATCAAGGATTTTGGTTTTCCATGCTGTCAG
>JBJTVM010000086.1:0-3892 GCA_046081205.1 Pseudanabaena sp.
AATATTTCTTCACAATATAGTTATTCCGTTTTATATAAACGGAGGGGCAATTCATGAATTGCCCCTACATATATAGGTTTAGTGAGTTACAGCGCTTTGCGCTGGCTTAAAACCCAGAAATATCTTTGAAAGTGGCGCGAAGCGCCACTTTCAAAGATATTTCTGGGTTTTAAGCCAGCGCAAAGCGCTGTAACTCACTAAACCTATATATGTAGGGGCAATTCATGAATTGCCCCTACGTTTATATATAATGGAATAACTATATTGTGAAGAAATATTTAAAGATATTAGAATTGCTTTAAATATATTTATATTTATTTAACCAATGGAACCTTGTAAAGATTTATAAGGATTATGCATTGACAATTAATCATTAATCATTTTTTAATCATCGACCAACTCCTTACAACCACGCAAGTTCTAACAATTAGTTCTTGCTATTACTGAAGCGGGGATCGCTTATCTAATAATGATCCCCGCTTTTTATGCTTATAATCATGACAAGTTTGAAGTTGCTTATAAAAGTTGATTTCATACTTATTTTTCTAAATCTAAATTCACCAATTTATTTAAACATTTCTAACTATTCTTTTAGAAATCTCTTTGATAGACTTCAATTAAGTTTTTATCCTCCCATAAATTTAAGGCTTTCTTGTGATGAACTCATCACATACACTGAATAGTCAAGAAATATATTGTACTAATTCTAAGTTTGCTAGATTTCTTTAGATATTTAGTTAACTTAATTTTTTGATAATTTTTTCAAATTTATTTAAAACCTACTTATAAAACTAAGGACTTAACTAAAATGATTGAATCTATACGCTGCCCTAATTGTGGCTCGATCGCCGAGCGTCACCACCTCTCATATCTTGCCCAAGTTAAAACCCAATGCGAAACCTGTGACTATCTATTAGTAATGTGTACTCGCAGTGGACATGTTCTAGAGTCCTACGCTCCAGGATTACCATCAGAGCCTCGCCCAATGCAGCCTATTGCTACTCGCATCACTCCTTTTGCTCAAACTCACAGCAATAACTCTCGTAAAGATGTTGCTGCTTTAGCAATTTAAGTCGCCATGTGAGGAAATTGGGATTTAGATGCAATCACTTACCATACAGAAAAATAGCTCTCTTAGATTTGATTCACCAGTTAAGCAAATCTGAGAGAGCTAAAATTTTGCAGGTGGAATTTACAGAATGACCCCATAGACTGCTCTAACAAACATAACCACAAACTTAATCAACATAGCTACCCAAAAAAAGTTAAAATTCAAAAGCTCTAAGTCATCGTCTACTAACAAAAGTGTAAATCAATGACTGAAAGCTCAATCGGGATTTGCTTCCTACCAAAACAGAGCAACCAATCACCGATTACCAATCACCAATCACCAATTACCGTCTTGAAACATGGCTCCAATCGCCAAACTACTGATTGCCAATCGAGGTGAAATTGCCCTCCGAATTATTCGGACTTGCGAAGAACTCGGAATTCCTACAGTGGCCGTTTATTCTGATGTCGATCGCAATTCTTTGCATGTACAACTAGCTCATGAAGCTGTTTGCATTGGCGATTCACCTAGTAGCAAAAGCTATCTAAATATTCCCAATATTATTTCGGCAGCACTTACCCATAATGCTACTGCCATACACCCTGGCTATGGGTTCTTGTCAGAAAATGCCAGATTTGCCGAAATTTGCGCCGATCATAACTTGATGTTTGTTGGTCCCAGTCCGAACTCAATCCGCTCAATGGGTGACAAGTCTACAGCAAAAAAGACGATGCAAAAGGCTGGTGTACCAACTATTCCTGGTAGTGAAGGCTTAATTGAGTCAGAAGAGCAAGCGATTAAAATTGCTCACGATATTGGCTTTCCTGTGATGATCAAAGCAACAGCGGGCGGCGGCGGTCGGGGGATGCGGTTAGTCAGCAATCCTGATGATTTACTCCGATTACTGCGGGCTGCCCAAGGTGAAGCTGAGGCAGCCTTTGGTAATGGCGGTGTCTATATGGAGAAGGTGATCGAGGAACCACGCCACATCGAAGTACAAATCTTGGCAGATATGCATGGGAATGTTGTCCACTTAGGGGAGAGAGACTGTTCGATTCAGCGTCGTCACCAAAAGTTATTAGAAGAAGCGCCAAGTAGTGCCGTAAATCCTCAATTGCGCGAAAAAATGGGTGAAGCGGCGGTTAGAGCTGCTAAAGCGATTAATTATATCGGTGTAGGTACAATCGAATTTTTGCTAGACAAGTACGGCAAGTTTTATTTCATGGAAATGAATACCCGTATCCAAGTTGAGCATCCTGTGACGGAGATGATTACAGGCATTGATTTGATTGCCGAACAGTTACGGGTTGCCCAAGGCGATAAGCTGCGATTCCATCAAAAGGAAATTGGAATTCGTGGTCACGCGATCGAATGTCGGATCAATGCTGAAGATCCCGATCATAACTTCCGCCCAAATCCTGGCCGCATTAGTGGCTATTTGCCTCCTGGGGGGCCTGGTGTGCGGTTGGATTCCCATGTTTATACTGATTATGTGATTCCGCCCTATTACGATTCGCTGATTGCAAAGTTAATTGTCTGGGCAAGCGATCGCCCTTCGGCAATTTTACGAATGAAGCGAGCTTTGCGTGAATGTGCGATTACAGGTGTACCAACGACGATTCCTTTCCATCAAAAGGTTTTGGATGATGAGGAATTTAGACAAGGTAATGTGTTCACCAACTATGTCCCATTGCTGCAAGCGAGACTAGCGGAGCAAGAATAGAGAAAAGCACCTCAACGAGGTGCTTTTTCTTTCTGAAAGGCGCAAATGACGAAAAATAGTAAGAATAGCTAAGCGATTCTTAAGTAACCTTGAAAAACGCTATATACAGACTCAGTTATTTTGCATGATTAGACACAAACTCAGGCTAAAGTGAAATACTGATGACCTCAAGAAGTAACCTAAGAATTTCCAAAACAATTGTATGAGTTCAGCCAGTTTCCAGTCCCTATCAAACTTTATCTGGTCTGTTGCTGACCTGTTGCGGGGTCCTTATCGCCCACCGCAGTACGAACGGGTGATGTTGCCGATGACGGTGTTGCGGCGTTTTGACTCGGTACTGGATGCGAGTAAACCACAGGTATTGCAGAAATACGCTCAACTTCAGGCTAGTGGCAAGATTACGAATGTGGACTCAACCCTGAATTTTATTGCTAAGGATAAAAACGGTGAATCCTTGGGCTTTCATAACCATAGTCCCCTTGATTTCCAGATTTTGAAGGGTGATCCAGATAATGTGGGGCGGCATTTACAGGATTACATCAATGGATTTTCGGAGAATATTCGCAAGATTTTCGATCGCTTTGAGTTTGACAAAGAAATCGAGAAAATGGAGGAGTCGAATCGCCTCTATTTAGTAGTGGCTAAGTTTGCGGAGATGGATCTGCATCCCGATCGCGTGGACAATATCACGATGGGGCTGGTATTTGAGGACTTGATCAGGCGGTTTAATGAGGCGGCAAATGAGACGGCAGGGGATCACTTTACGCCCCGTGAGGTGATTCAACTGATGGTGAATTTGTTGATGGAGCCTGATGGCGATATTCTCACGGGTGGTAGTCCGATTGTGACGGTGTGCGATCCTGCCTGTGGTACGGGTGGGATGTTGGCAGAGGCGCAGAATTGGATTTTGGCGCATAACCAAAAGGCGATCGTTAAAGTGTTCGGGCAGGATTACACTCCGCGATCATTTGCGGTAGCGGCTTCAGATTTGTTGATTAAGGGGCATAAGGATAGTCGGATTGAGTTTGGCAATACGCTGACTGCGCCGCCGTTTGTGGAAATGGAGGGTTTTGATTATTTGCTGGCTAATCCGCCGTTTGGGGTGGACTGGAAGGCGG
>JBJTVM010000087.1:0-4805 GCA_046081205.1 Pseudanabaena sp.
CAAAAGCTAGAGAATTTCCGGCTCAGTATGCTGCTCTCTCAGCGAAGATTGCTAGCTGTAATATTACTTAATCATCTTCACGATCATTGGTCATGCAAAATGCTGCCCGTTGTCCTAATCAAGTTTTACCATTTACATTTAAGAGAGTTGCTTCTGTGAGGAGTTTGTTTGCCACGATTTTGGCAATTAGTGCCAGTACTTTATCTTTTCCTGCGATCGCTAATTCCATTAACGATAAAGTTGTTAGTCCCAAATTAACCAACTACCTAAATACTATTGCTACTGGAAATATCCAGAATCCTAAATCTAGTCAATTCGCTCAACGTTCTCTTAATCTTGCTAAGCAGATTCCTAGAGATGTGATCGGATTATTCGTAGTTGACTTGAATGTAGATTCTTGGAATGCTTTAGGTAAGCCCCAAACCGCCAATCCAATTGCCGCACTTGACAAATTGTTGGCATTTTTCGGTCAATCCTCCCAGATCTCCATAACCAAAGATATCCAACCTTGGCTGGGTAAAGAAATGGCAATAACCTTTGCCGTGAATACCGAAGACAAACTTGAGTTAACTTTTACAGCCTTATCTCCAATTGCAGATGCACAGAAATTTGATCTTTTTCTGAATAAGTTAAAAAGTCTCAATTTGCCAAAACCTACAGAAACTCTTTACCAAAATGTCAAAATCCTAGAATGGAAATTGCAAGAAGAATCTATTGAAGACAAGAAATCAGTTCTATCTCAGAAAAAAGCAGCAAGTACTTTGAAATCCTTGCTGAGTAGTAAGCAAGATAATACTCCTAAAGAAGATGATCAAGAAGATTCTGACTCAGAAGAAGATCCAATTGAACCAAGTATTCCTGACTTTAGCTTAAAACGCTTGGTGATTGCCAAGTTGCCTAGCGGGGTTGCTGTGATTTCTACTGATCGCCAAGCAATCCAGAAAATGATTGATACATCTGTTGAAACTTCTGAACTGAAGGTAGCACCTCTGGCTGATCATCCTTTGTTTTTGCGATCGCTCAATAATCCTCTGTGGAATCAATCGTTGATTGCAGGTTACGGTGATTTTAGAGAGTTGGGTCAACTCTCTGAGCTTTTGGCTGCCGATCTACCTGAGACTTCGGAAATTCCAGGATTTAGTCGTGCAGAATATATTGAAGGCTTAAAATATACATTGGGGGAGTACAGCAGTTTTGATCTATTTACATGGGTAACGCCCAAAGGTATTCGTAGTCAGAGTAATAGTTATTTCTCAGAAGTGCGATCGCCCCTACCTAAGGATACCGAAACTCGCGATCGACTGCTGTCTTACCTGCCCTCAAATGTTTATGGAGCAATCACCAGTCGCAATCTCAATCGTCAATGGCAATGGTTTGTGGAAGAATCAAAAAAGCAACCTTCCTACAAGTTTATTGTTGAAGGAGTGCGCATGCTTGCTCCAATAATCATTGGTTCTGGCTTAGATATCGACATTGAGAAAGATTTTATCTCGTGGATGGATGGAGAATATGCAGTTGTCGTGTTTCCAAGTGATCACTCTCCTTTTAAAGAAGTTGGTGTTGATCTGACCATAGGAGCATTAATCCGCACATCAAATCCTGAGGCCGCTAATGCAACTCTCGCGAAATTAGCCAAATTTTTTACTGGTTTTAAGGAAATGGATCAGAATATTTTCCAGTTGAAAAAGCGTCAGGTGGGGACTACTTTACTAACCAGCTTTGAGTTTCCAGATACTCAAGTGCCTGGCAAAACACAGAGTATTTTTGCTTACGGCTGGCGCGATCGCCAGACTTTAATGTTGACCTTGGGTGCAAATACTGCATCGGCTTTTATTCCCATCCCCAAGCCTGCTTTGGCTGAATCAGAGATGTTTCGCGATGCGATCGCCGATATGCCACAACCAAACTTTGGCTATTTTTACCTTAATGCTAATGCGATCGCCAAACAAGTAGCGATTTTGGGATTCCAAGTGTTCGCACCTGTCCCTGATATGCCCCCAATTCCCCCAATTCAGGACAAGTCATCGCAACCAGAGCTACCTGCCGAGATCCAAAGAGTAATTGATCGACTAGGTGGTGCAGTTTTTGTCTATTCCGAAACTAGCGATCGTTTTCAGTCTGATTTCTTCCTTGGGATAAATCCATAGCCTCAATCGCATCAAAAACCCAAAGATTTAATGGAGGCGCTTTGTACCACCATTAAATCTTTGGATTTTAATATAACATCTTGCGTTGCTATATAGCCTTATCAGGCTAGTGAAGTACAGGTTGGTTTCCCCGCTGAAGGCGGGGAAACCAACCTATGTACCTCGCTTGATTGAAAAACGCTATAGCAAGACAATTTATAGCATCATTGCTATGGGAATCATATATGATTCCCATAGCAATGATGGTTTAACTAATGTCTGAAATGTCAACTCAACTGCAAAAATTAGTAATTGCCAGTGGCAATACTGGCAAAATCGAAGAGTTTCGTGCTTATTTAGCAGACTTAGGTGTAACGCTGATTCCTAAACCTGACAATATTGATGTCGAAGAAACAGGCTCAACATTTATTGAGAACGCTCACCTTAAGGCTTCTCAAGTCGCGATCGCAACAGGCGAATGGGCGATCGCTGATGACTCTGGGTTAGAAGTAATCGCTCTTGATAGTGCTCCAGGAGTACTTTCAGCTAGGTATGCTGCCACAGATAGCGATCGCATTAATCGAGTCTTATCTGAACTTAGTCATCACTCCAATCGCGAAGCCCAATTTGTTTGCGCGATCGCGATCGCTTCACCCGATGGCGCGATCACTGCTGATGCAATAGGAATTTGCAAAGGGGCGATCGCCGATGCACCTCGTGGTAACCATGGATTTGGGTATGATCCGATTTTCTTAATACCAGAGTTTCAGCAAACCTTTGGCGAAATTCCACCAGAAATTAAAGCCAAAATCAGCCATCGTGCCAATGCGCTCTCCATCCTTCGCTCCAAACTACAAAATTTCGTAATACCAATTCACAGAAGTGTGGCGACACTTCCGTGAGTTAAAAACTAAACCCTGTAATGGCTTTGAAAGCACAAAATGGCTACGCCATTTTGTGCTTTCTTATAACATGTCTATTCGAGAAACATGATTGGCTGAGCCACATTATTTCTGTTAATAATGTCAATTAGTTCCTGTTTAACTTCTTCTGATTGTTCGTTATTAATCTGACAAGTACCAGCATTAGCATGTCCACCACCTTCGTATCTCAACATTAACTCACCAATGTTGATCGGACAGGTACGATTAAGAACTGACTTGCCAACAGCAAAAACAGAATTCTGTTTTTGTCTTCCCCACATGTGATGAATAGATATATTACACTGAGGATATAGGGCGTATACCATAAAACGATTGCCCGCATAGATTGTTTCTTCATTCTGTAAGTTCACTATAACTAATTTGTCGTAAACTTCCGCACATTGCTGAATCTGTCTCTTAAATATCTCCTGTTGAACAAAATAAAGATCTACCCTTTCTTTAACATTTGGAAGTTCCATAATTTGTTCAATGGACATGACACGACAAGCCTTTACCAATTCCATCATTAAGGCATAGTTAGAAATCGTAAACTCACGAAATCGCCCTAAACCTGTCCGAGAATCCATCAAAAAGCTCAACAATACCCATCCGTTTGGGTGGAGAATGTCATCCATGTCAAACTGCGCTGAATCACATTTGTCTAATGCTTGCATCATTGCTTGCGAGATATGTGGAAACTTTAATTTGCCTCCATAGTAGTTATAAACAACTCGTGCTGCCGATGGAGCGTCACCTTCGATAATATGGTTTTCAGGGGTATCATAAATTCGCATTGTTTCACTTGTATGGTGATCAAAGACTAAATATGCACCCTCAACATATGGTAAGTTCGTCAAAATATCGCGATCGCAGACCTCTACCTTCCCGTCTTGGACATCTTTTGGGTGGACAAATAAGATCTCATCAATCATATCGAGTTCTTTAAGCAATACGGCACTAACGACACCGTCAAAATCACTACGGGTAATTAATCGATATTTTTTGGTTGTGGATGACATAAGCTAATACCTTTGATAGTCTCGCAAATATTATGTTTCTGTCCATAACTATAGCAATGCTTGAGTTAGTTAGAGCAAATCAAATTCAACATATACGAATTTTCTGAATGTGCGTTCGTAATAAGCTCCGCTTTCTAGGAGTCAGTTTGAAGTTAATCTGAACTGAGGTTAAGTTAAGTCTAAAGGTAAGGTTAAGCAACTAATTCTAATTTCTTGTCTTGTAAGTTTAGCGATCACAGCATGTAGAAATTTAAGTGCATGGAAATTACCTTATAGATTGTATTTGAGGTGATCGCTGATTTTAGAGATTGAATTGAAGCGCGATCGCTTTTTGATGATTTATGGTTGAGAGCAATTTCTTCATTCTCTCAACATACAAGACTACTTATCTATAACCATGAAAGTTTTGCTTAGGACATAAATCCCAAATAAATAGATGCGGCGCTAAGCGCCGCATCTATTTATTTGGGGTTTGATTTGTTCTAGCTATTTCTTTCATTGCTATATAGTTGTAGTAATTTTTATTTCAAATAAATTTATGCCCGACATTCTCAAACGCACTCCCTTGTATGATCTCCATGTTGCTGCTGGTGCGAGATTGGTGGAATTTGGTGGCTGGGAGATGCCCGTCCAGTATAAAGGTCTGGTTGCAGAACATAATGCTGTGCGATCGCAAGTCGGGATGTTTGATGTATCGCATATGGGTAAATTTGCAATTTCTGGGGAGGGTGTTCTCG
>JBJTVM010000088.1:0-5075 GCA_046081205.1 Pseudanabaena sp.
GTTTTAATTAAGTAACTATTTGCAAAACTATTGATGAAGTATGGCTTTCACAAACTACAAAAGCATTAGTGATATTTTGCAAAAAATTTTCCTTGTCTTATCAAGATCAGGAATACATAGTTCCACAAAGTCTTGATCTTGATAAGACAAGGAAAATTTTTTGCAAAATATCACTAATGCTTTTGTAGTTTGTGAAAGCCATACTTCATCAATAGTTTTGCAAATAGTTACTTAATTAAAACTCTAACCCATACGTTCAAGCGTTAAGATATTGATTGGTTCGTAGATGCGGTTTCGGGGTATCCCAAATCAATGGCTGTTAAACTTGCGCTGGATGATAAACAAGAAATACTTCGCCTCTATCGTGAGTCTGATGCAACCACGACTCAACTGGCGAAGCAGTTTGGCGTTAGTACGAGTACGGTCTTGCGACTGCTACAAGAGCTAATTCCTGCTGAGGAGTATCGACAATTGGTAGGTCAAAAAAAGGCTGAAGGCAAAAGAGGATCGCGACTCAATTACGATATAGGCGGTTTTCAGGTAAATCAGCTTGCTTTGATCCCTGACGATTTGCCACTAACGCCTGAAACTAGTAACCATGATTGTGAACCAAATTTTGACCAAGGTGATGAAACGGCGATCGCGATGGATGACAATCTAGATGAAACCCTGAATATTGAAGAAAGCGACCTTGATGACGAAGATATCGAGGAGGATGACGAAGATGACTTAGTAGACGAAGATAACCTTGAGCTAGATGAGGATGAGCTAGATCAAGAATTCACCGATGAAGATACTGAATCTGGCTTGCCAATGTTTGCCGACCTCAGTGGTGGTCATAGTATCGGCGATCGCTTGGAAATCTTGCCCTTAGATCGAGCGGATTTACCTTTAATTTGCTATATCGTCGTTGATCGCATTGCCGAAATTATTACTCGCCCCCTCAAGGATTTTAAAGATCTCGGTGCAATTCCACCTGAGGAGTCACTGTCAAAAACAATTCCCATTTTTGATAATCATCGGGTAGCAAGGCGATTTTCTCATCACAATCAACGTGTGATTAAGTTTCCTAGCGATTTGATTCATATTACCCGTCCTAAACTCGTCCAAAAGGGCATTACCCGAATTCTATTTAGTGGTCAGGTGTATACGTTAAATTAAGTAAAAAGGCAAAAGTAAAAAGTAAAAATAAAGTAAAAAAAGGCGAATCTAGTGTTAACGCTTTCCCCAGCGCGGCAAAAGTTTTGGCAAATTGCCCATACCCCTGATCATGACATGTCGATTGACCATTTGCTCGAAGGAGCATTGGCGATCGCATGGGAAGAATATCCACGTATGGATCTTGGTCATTATCGGGAGATTTTTGATCGTATGGTTGCTGATTTGCAACCACGAATTGCCAAAATTCATTACCCACTCAAGGTGGTGCAAGAAATTAATCAATATTTATTTGTCAAGCAAGGTTTTTGTGGGAATGATCGCGATTATTACGATCCGCGTAATAGTTTCATCACTGATGTTTTAGAGCGTCGTTTAGGTATTCCTCTGTCGCTATCACTGGTTTATATGGTGATTTGCGATCGCCTTGGATTTCCGATGGATGGAGTTAGTTTTCCAGCCCATTTTATTATTCGTCCTCGACATCCTGATCTAGAGATTTTCATCGATCCCTACAATAAGGGGGAAATTTTATTTCCTGAAGACTGTGCTGCCAAGTTGACACAGCTATATGGCTATGAGATCCCGCTTCAGCCTGAATATCTCGAACCTGTTAGTATTCGTCGCATTTTAGATCGGTTACTCACTAATCTCAAACTGATCTATCTCCGCCGCCGCGAACCTGACAAAGCCCTAGCCGCCATCGAGCGATCGCTGATGCTTCATCCTGATGTGCCAACCCAATGGCGCGATCGTGGCTTAATTTGCTATCAGTTAGATCGCTTCACTGAAGCAAGAATTGATCTAGAGAACTACTTACAGCAGGTTCCCTATGCCGATGACAGTCGAGTAATCTTAAAATTAATCGAAGAAATCAAACCTAAGATTTTGTGATGTGAACAAAGCTTGGCTCATAAACTTTTGAGCATTTTGACTAGTTTTCCTTTGGCTTGCCAACTAGCGTAAGCGCTATAAACACAGCGATCGCCCTCTTTATCCAAAGCCAGAGTACTGACAAACACATGCATAACTTGTAAGGCATTTGTCCAAAGCCAGAGTTTTGTCTCTTCTAAACCAGTCTGGACTAGCTTTGCCTTAGCAAAATTTTGATTATCAGTTTCGGTAAGATCAAGCGATCGCAGTTTAGAGATTAACTGTGATGCCGCATCGGTTTGGATCGATGCAATTATAGAATTTCCCCAAAACTGACGCACAGCATCAGCAACTCTTGGATGATTTTTAAGAGAGGCATGACGAATGTTATCTAGACGCACAAAACTAGCATGGGCAAACTGGGAACAGCCCACAGGCACTGTGCCATCAGTATTATGACCAATATCGCCAACAACAGAAAGCGTCGGAATTTTGGAGGCGATCGCTTCGGCGATGGGACGACGATTTGTGCCAAGATCACGCGCCATCAAGGGAAACCAACGGAATGGATCGAATAATCTGCCGAGATCGGAGCCGCCAATGGGTGATGCGACTAGACAGAGGCTATGGATCTTCGGCAACCATTCAGGATGGCGATTTAAAACCTCTAGCCAAATTAGCCCGCCCATCGAATGGGCAACAATGCGCCATGGTAATTGAGGATATTTGGCGATCGCCTCTAGAGCTACTTTTTCAACTTGATTAATTAATGGGGCGATCTCTAACCAAGTATTGATCCAGCCTAGATCTGGGGTATAGACAATGGTGTTTGAGCTTGCGAGCGATCGGGCTAACTGAGCAATATCATGGTAAGTATCCGCCCAGCCATGCTGTGCAAACAATATAAAGGGTTGCTCTTCCTGTAAGTTTTGCGGTGGTAAATTGCTAGGCATAGGTAGATCAACATAGTGAATTACAACAAACAAAACCGTAAAGTTGCGACCCTGCGGGTCGCAACTTTACGGTTTTGAGTAATATTTGCACAAACACTTACGATAATTCTATCGCCTAATTCTTACTCCCCGATACATAACTACTTCCCCAGCATCCGACTTTTGATTAGCTTTAGAATTATTTTTAGTTTCAGATTTTGAATTTGTATTGAGAGCCTCAACTTCTGGCTTAACTGCTAACTCTCTTGCTTTAGGTTGTGGAGACCCAGAGTTAGCATCCAAACTTTTAGCAATTTTTTCTAAGGGGTTGGAAATCAAGGAGCAGCCAATCAAAGCTGTTACTCTAGCAACTTCAGTCATTAAGTTTTCAGGAGACAGACGCGGCAATACATCAGATGCCCCACGTCTCAACGCCCAACTATGTTCAATGTCTTTGATTTTTTCTTGTCTAGGGTTAAATAACACCACCTTGGTCGGAGCCTGTTGCTTAGATATCCATTGACAAACCGATGATGATTGCAATGTCTCCGAAGTAGGACTCTTGATCGCCATATCCATGATTAAGAGATCTGGCAACTGTTGGCGATCGCATTTTTCTAAGTACTGCACTAAATCTAAGGAAATATTCTCCCAAATCACATCTAATTGCTGAGTTACTAAAGCTGTCTGCCACAATTCACCTTGGGCTTGATCAGTGTGCATCATTAAAACAGCTTTTTTTTGTTCAGCCATTGCTTCTTCGGATCCCCCATGGAGATGAGTTGTGCAGCTTAAATTTTGTTTAAGAAGAATTTAACCAATTATGCAAGAATAATTTGTACTGTAGTTAACCAAAGTTAAATATAGCGCTTTTCAATCAAGCGAGGTACATAGGTTTGTTTCCCGCCTTCGGCAGGGAAACAAACCTGTACTTCACTAGCCTGATAAAGGCTATAAACAGGGATAGCACTGTGTGTATGACTGTTATTTAACTTTGATGGTCGCCATACCTTCTTGCCAATCTACAGGACAAACTTCATTGTTATGGCTCTGAGTATGTTGAATCGCTCTAAGAGTCCGCAGGGTTTCGTCAATACTACGTCCAAAGGCAAGATTATTGATGGTGGCATGTTGCACAATACCTGCTTTATCAATGATAAATAAACCACGTAAAGCTATGCCTGCTTCAGGATCAAGCACATTAAAAGAGGTAGCGATCGCCTTGGTCAAATCCGAAACAAGCGGACACTTAATATCACCACCTAACCCACCATCCACAAGCGGTGTTTGAATCCAAGCTAAATGCGCGTATTGACTATCCACAGAAATACCAATTACTTCCGTGTTTAGTTTGGCAAATTCTTCATAGCGATCGCTAAAGGCGATTACTTCCGTGGGGCAAACAAAAGTGAAGTCTAGGGGATAAAAAAATAGAACTACATATTTGTTCTTTTGATTTTTTTGATAACTGGAAAGCTTAATTTTTGTAAATTCCTGATCAACTACAGCATCAGCTTCAAAATCTGGAGCAGGACAACCCACGCGCAAGAATTCTGACATAACTCATCTAAACCTAATAAAATTCAATCGCGATTCTTGGGCTTAATGTTATCCTAATAACCAACCAGCTTTCTAAATTGCAGTTATGTCACCAGTAAAAGAAGCTCCTTCGGCGATCGCCAGCATTGCAAATTTAAATGGGGATTCACTAAATAGTCATGGCCCAACTGTAGAACGTCCTTGGGGTTCTTTTACCACACTCGAAGAAGGACGAGGTTACAAAATCAAACGTATTGAAGTGAAATCAGGACATCGCCTAAGTTTGCAAATGCACCACCATCGCAGCGAACATTGGATTGTGGTTTCAGGTACAGCTAAGGTAACCTGTGGTGACCAAGAAACGATGATTAGTACCAATCAATCGACCTATGTGCCTAAATGTACAGCACACCGTCTAGAAAATCCGGGGGTAATCCCTCTGATCTTGATCGAGGTGCAGAATGGTGAGTACTTGGGGGAAGACGACATTATTCGCTTCCAAGATGACTACGCTCGTCACGAAAAGAAATAATAAGTGGCTAGGCTTAATTAATTACAAACCAAAACCCGTAA
>JBJTVM010000089.1:0-2003 GCA_046081205.1 Pseudanabaena sp.
ACCATTTTGCGACATTTGCGCCGCGCTTCGCTCGGCGCAAATGTCGCAAAATGGTCGCACTTTCATTTTTCCCATTTTGCGCGTTCGTCGAATTGACGTTAATCTATGCCTTGTAAAATTGCATCTAACAAGTTGGGAAACCTTGCATCTAAATCCTCACGACGCAAGGAATTATAGTGCTGTGTACCTTCTAAGCGTGTATACATAATCCCCATATCACGTAGCACTTTAAAGTGATGAGATTGAGTAGATTTGCTCATTTCTAAGCAAAATTCACCACAGGTAATTTCTTCCTTCGTAGCTAACATTTTCACAATTTGTAAGCGCGTCGGATCGCTGAGTCCATAGAGAACTCCTGTTAGAGAAATATTTTCGCGATCGGGGTGATGATGTTGACGCATTACAGAAAGCTGCACAAATTAACTAGTGAAAGAAGCAAAGCTTCATTCACTAGGTTAATTATCCCACGATCTTGCATAAATTTCTATAGTTCGTATATAATCGAACTATAGAAATTTATGTGGTAACCAGTTAATTAAATGAGCGCTCCTCTCCTCTCCTCAGTTAAGCTCGGTCGTTATACATTGCCCAATCGAATTGTGATGGCTCCCTTAACGCGCAATCGTGCTGCTGAAGGTAATGTACCTACTGCATTGAATGCTCTGCACTACGAACAAAGGGCTTCAGCAGGATTGTTGATTACCGAAGCAACGCAGGTTTGTCCTGAAGGTTTAGGTTATCCCAATACCCCAGGCATTTACTCTCCAGAACAAGTTGCAGGCTGGAAACTCGTTACGAATGCAGTTCATGCAAAGGGAGGCAAAATCTTTTTACAGCTTTGGCATGTGGGTAGAATTTCCCATCCAGACTTACAACCCAATGGCATATTGCCCGTTGCACCATCAGCGATCGCCCCCGAAGGGAAAGTTGCGACTTACACAGGTATGAAACCCTACGTTATACCTCGCGCTTTAGAACTAGCCGAGATTCCTCAAATTATTGAACAATATCACCTCGGCGCAAAAAATGCACTTGAAGTTGGATTTGATGGCGTAGAAATTCACAGTGCAAACGGATATTTATTAGATCAATTTTTGCAGGACAATACTAATCATCGCACCGATATCTATGGTGGATCTGTAGAAAATCGTGCTCGTCTACTGTTGGAAGTAACTGCCGCAGTTGTGGATGTATGGGGTAGCGATCGCGTCGGAGTAAGACTTTCACCTAGTGGCACATTTAACAGTATGTATGATTCCAATCGTGCTGTTACTTTTGGCTATGCAGTTAAGGAGTTAAATCGTTTTAATCTTGCCTACTTACATTTGGTTGCACCTAGGATCGAAGGTTTTGAATCGGCGGAAGACCAGCCTGATCTTGATGCTGAATTCTTCCGTCCCATTTTTAACAGCACAATTATTACTGCGGGTGGTTATAGCTTTGAGACTGGTAATGCGGCGATCACATCTGGAGCAGCTGATCTGGTTGCCTTTGGTCGTCTCTATATTGCTAATCCTGACCTCGTAGAACGCTTTGCTACGAATGCTCCATTAAATAAACCTGATCGCAATACTTTCTATGGTGGCGATGAGAAAGGTTACACCGACTATCCAACCTTATAAAAAACGTGAATTCGATATAGTCATTTGCGCCACGCTTCGTGCGTCGCAAATGGCACAAAATGGGAAAAACCGCAGAGCGATTTTTCCCATTTTGTGATTTGTCTTTACTTGTCCTAAACGCAACTTACATTTTCATAATCTGTTTCATGTTGAGAGATCACTGTTCATTAATGATCTAGATCGGTGATTGTTGTAATTGCAATCGTGATTTTGAGTGTTGGAGATCGTTAATTTTGCACTATTTAAATCACCTAAAGACTTAGCGATCGCCACAATAATAGTGATGTCCAGAATTGATTTGCGGGCACTGGTCAGTTAAGACGTGAGAAGTAAAATAAAGAGGCAGAGACAAGGAGAAAGGCATGGAATGTCCACACTGCC
>JBJTVM010000090.1:0-5839 GCA_046081205.1 Pseudanabaena sp.
CGCAGAAATCATCCACTTCACAGAAGATTTGCGTGATATCCAAGTGCGATACGATATTGTTCATATTGCTGAGGCTTTTAGTTCTTCAAACCTAGTCTCAGCTTTTCTTTTGCTTTTGTCTACTCCGTCGAACTCACGTTGTATTTAGTAAAAATATCCCGTTCGGAGAACTGCTTTTTGGCAAGGGTAGTCATAACAGTGCCCCACCACAGCTAGAACCACTTCCTGCTGTGCAGCCATAGCAATAGTCGTCGGTTTGAATTTTTTGGATGATATCTAAAGTGCCTATTTCTAAAATTTTAGCTACGGTCAGAGCTTCACCATTAGGCGATCGCGCTGGCAGATTCTCCATTTGATTAAAATCGCAATCATAAATATTGCCTTGATAATCTACCGAAAGCTGATTAAGGCACATCACATGCTCAAGAGTATCAATATTAAAATGCGATTCTAAAAATTGTGAATATTCTTCTTCTAACTTGCGATGGTGCAGATGGAACTTGCTTCTGCCAATGGGAAGATTAGTGATTGTGAATAGGCTATTAAAAACTATTCCAAACTGCTTTTGCAGGTGAGCCTTATAAGCTTCTTGCAAGCTCTGTTGATTGGGCGCAAGGGAAAATTTATTAGAAGTGGGAAGTGGTGGATTGTAGACCAAATCCAAAACTAGATGGGGATCAGAGCCATAACCAAGACGATTTAGCCATTGCAAAGCCTGAATTGAGCGATCAAATACGCCTTTACCACGCATTTTATCCACATTGTCCTCAAGATAGCAGGGCATGGAGGCGACTACACGTAAATTATTTTGAACAAAAAATTCGGGGATGTCTGCGTATCCCTCTTCAAAATAAATTGTCAAGTTCGAGCGAACAATTACTTCTTTATGCTGTTCTCTAGCAGCTTTAACTAGGGGGCGAAATCCATACAGCATCTCTGGAGCCCCTCCTGTCAGGTCAACTGTTTGAATTTGCGGGAACCGATGGATAACTTCGATCAACTGTTGGCAAATTTCTGGTGTTAATTCTTCGGTACGAGTAGGACTAGCTTCAACATGGCAGTGAGTGCAAGCAAGATTACAAATTTTACCTAGGTTAACCTGCAATACAGAGATCTGGCGTTTGAGGAATGGATCTTGCAGTTTTTGAGAAAATGGCGTAATGGCGATCACAGGAACTTGCATAGATTAGCAATAAGCGTGAATGTGTGATTATTGTGACATAAATTCAAGGATACAGACTTGAATCGCCCTAGTTACCTCATCATATTCACTATTTAAGAGATTCAAAAAATTACAAGAAATGGTTATTTCTCCTGATTTGCCTATTTTTTCTAAATACTTAGAGATTTGAGAAAGTCTAGTTGCGCCAATGCTAGCACTAGTAGATTTTAGAGAATGCGAAGCCAGTGCAAATTTACTAGCATCTCGATCTGTAAAAGCAGCCTGAATTGACACCATTAAATTCTCGGCTGAGTTAAGGTAAATCGTAATTAAATCAGAAAAAACTATATCGTCACCAACGGTCTTTCGCAGTTCTTGAAATGTAGCAATATCCAGAGTTTGTAAATACATAAACTCTGGATAATCTTGAAATAGCTCAGATGCTTTCGCGATCGCATTAGTTTCCAGATTCTCAAACATTATCTTCACTCCCGACCATCGGGATTAAATAATACTTGACGAACCTTGCAATTTAGCCAAATATTATTAATGCTTCCAAACGGTCTATAGTTTAAGTCTACGCAAATTTTTGACCGCAGTTTCAATTGTGCTATCTTTCTTAGCAAAACAGAATCTCAAGCCATTTACCTTGTCACGATCAGGATGACTAAAACAACTACCAGGGACAGCCGCAACTAGGGCTTCTTTGGCTAATCGAAAGGCAGCCCTGTCAGCATCGGGGGCGATCGCAGAGCTATCAGTCCAGATATAATATGCGCCACTAGGCAGTACAGGTGACAGCCCTAGCTCTACCAAAGCAGGGTAAAGCATATCGCGCTTGCGTTTGTAATCTAACGCTAACTTGGTGAAATATTCACGCCCAAACTCCATCGCAGTTAAGGCAGCATGTTGCAAAGGTGCAGGAGCACAAATCGTAATAAAGTCATGAATCCGCCTCATTGCCGCTGTTAGTTCGGGGCTAGCCACAGTGTAACCGAGCCGCCAACCCGTAATACAAAAGGTTTTTGAGAAACCGTTCACGACGATTGTGCGATCGCGCATTCCTTCAATACTCATCAGGCTAATATGTTCGCCTTCGTAAATAATATATTCGTAAATTTCATCGGTAATCGCATAGACATTATACTGCTGGCAAAGTTTAGCGATTAGCTCTAGTTCTGTCCTTGTCCAGACTTTGCCAGTAGGATTAGCAGGACTGTTAATGATTACTGCCTTAATTCCTTTTTTAAAAGCAGGCTCAAGGGTTTCTTGAGTGATTTCCCATTGTGGTGGATGCAGGGTAATAAATTCAGGAATCCCACCCACTGTCGCTAGATTTGGAATGTAATTCTCGTAAAATGGCTCAAAAATTAAAACGCGATCGCCTTGATTGATTAAGGTCATCAGGGCTATATTTAGCCCTTCGGTTGCGCCGCAGCAGACCGTTACTTCCGTATCAGGGTCAACAGCAATTTGGTTGTCACGCTGCATTTTTTCAGCGATCGCCACCCGCAACTTGTCCCAACCCCAACTATCCGCATATTGGTTAAAGTCTGAGGCGATTGCGGCTCTCGCGGATTCTTTGATTGCTTCTGGCGCAGGAAAGTCAGGTAAACCTTGAGCAAGATTAATTGCGCCAAACTTTTCACAGTAACGTGAGGCTTCGCGAATTTGGGATTCTTTAATTTGATTAGCGCGGTGTGATAGCGAAACAGTAGTCAATGTAATATCTCTAAGCTTCAAAAAGTAAAAGCGACGCAATGCGCCGCTTTTACTCAATCCTAAGCGAAATGGCTATAAATGGTCAAGGCTTACATCATTGATGTTAAGCAGAACGCAGACAAGGTGCGTTTCATCACACTACATTTGCTGCAAATATTTTTTACTTCCTAGCTCGTCTAGCCTATCTTGCTTGTCCATGACCATATCTTTTAACGATTGACGGTAAGCAATTACTTTTTCAAGAAGTTGAGGGTCATGGCTGGCAAGAATCTGCACTGCTAGTAGCCCTGCATTATCAGCATTACCGATCGCCACAGTTGCGACAGGAATTCCCTTAGGCATTTGCACAATCGAATAGAGAGAATCAACACCGCTAAGTTGTCTAGTAGATACTGGCACACCAATTACAGGCAAAGGTGAGAGTGCCGCTACCATCCCTGGTAAGTGAGCAGCACCGCCTGCACCCGCAATAATCACCTTGATACCGCGAGTATGAGCAGTCTTCGCAAATTCCACCATTCTCTCAGGGGTGCGATGAGCTGAAATAATCGCAACTTCGTGAGAGATATTGAACTGTTGACAAATAGCGATCGCGCCTTGCATCGTTGGTAGGTCAGAATCACTACCCATAATGATGCTGACTTGTGGTTGATTTTGCATATTATCGGCTTTTATATAAATGGAATATGGTAGGGGATTAGCATTTGCGCCACAATTTTAAAACTCATCACAAAAATATCAATCCGCAAATGCTAATCCCTCTGTGCTTTTACAGACAATCTATCCCTGCGTTGCGAGGTTTTGGGCAAGGCATTCCCAAAGGAAGGTTATCTAAAAATTTATAGATTGTGACGGGAATGCTTTATCCCTACAGTTCTATTCTATATAGTTATACGCGGATTACTGTCTTTGTGTTTCACTGATTTGCCATTGTTTAGTAGATTCATTCCAGACTAGAGACATGCGTAGAGTCTCAGGAAAAGTAGCTTTATCTTTTCGGTAGGTGAGATCAATATCGATGATTGCTGAGTTCTCTTTGGTTTCAACAAGGCGCGCCCCATTAACTGAGACTTGATCAACAGTTCGCCACCAGTCCGTAAAAGTGTTATAGCCACCAGCCCGATCGCGCTGAAACTTGGGTGTGAGATTTTGCCATGCGTTTTGAAATTGGCGATCATTAATGAGACTGTAATATTCTC
The DNA here is from genome assembly GCA_046081205.1 of Pseudanabaena sp. Classification (GTDB taxonomy): domain Bacteria; phylum Cyanobacteriota; class Cyanobacteriia; order Pseudanabaenales; family Pseudanabaenaceae; genus Pseudanabaena. The sequence goes on from JBJTVM010000090.1 coordinate 4,084, forward strand.
TGATTGCTTGTTCTGGGGAAGGTCGGCTTGGTGTAGGAGTTGCGGTTGGCGTTTTTGTTGGAGTTGCCGTTGGTGTAGGTGTAGGCGTGGCAGTAGGTTGTGGCAAATCGCTTTTAGAAATTCTCTGGACTGGATCTTTGACATTAGGACTAGCAAAAGCGCAATAGGCATCATCTACAAATTTGAGGTGATCATTGAGTTTGGTCTTGCAGCTTTCAAGATCTTGAAACCGTCCTGTGTAGACTTGCTGAAATTTATTACTTCCTAAATTAGGATAGTCGGGTATCCAGAACAAACCTGCATCTGTATATCCTAAAGACTTTAATTTTTCTACTCTGAGATTGGCTTTTTCTTTATCCTCAAAAGCAGAATCGGCAAGAAAATAAAATGGTGTCTTGGTAACAGGTTGATTCGCAGGAAAGATTTTGTTCCATAATGCTACTATGCCGCCATTTTGGGAAACAACTACGCCTAAAGCGATCGCTGCTCCAACTGTGCCACCGACGATCATAGTTACTAATAATTGACCAAAGATCTTTTTTTTTGGATTTTGTTGCGGTTGATATACGTAAACTGATTGATCAGGAACTGTAGGTGGTATATAACCTCTAGGTGTTACCGCTACTGTCTGCATATTTGACAGGGCTGGAGATTTGGGAACTTGTTTAGGAGGAGATTGATTGATTATTTGCGTTGGTTGCAATGCTTCTAGCATCTCTCTTGCCGAGCTATAGCGATCGCGTGGATCAAACTGCAACACCTTCGCAAATATAGCCTTTAAATCTGGACTGATTCCCTGTAAATACGGCTGCCAGAGGGCTTCGCCTGTTTGCGGATCGGTGCCAAGTTCCTGTGGATATTTCCCCGTCAGCGCAAAAATTGCTGTCATCGCAAGGCTATAAAGATCGCTAGCAAAAAACGGTCTACCTGCTGCTTGTTCTGAGGCCATAAATCCTGGGGTCCCGATCACAATTGAATGTGCTTGCTGCGCTGAACTGCGGATCGTGCTGACGTTGAGGGTCTCTTTAACTGCGCCAAAATCAATTAGTACAGGCTCTCCAGCACGCAAAATAATATTATCGGGCTTGATATCGCGATGAATAATGCCACGCTCATGGACATAGATTAGAGTTTGCAGAATACTAACCAGTAGTTTCCTAACTGCTTCCTCATTCCATTTGCCACTGCGTTCAATTGTTTCGGTTAAAGTCAGACCATCAATCCATTCTTGGACTAAATAGAATAATCCGTTTTCTGCAAAGTTTGCATAGAGTTTGGGAATATAGCGACTCTCTTCTCCCAAAGTTTCGAGAACGGCTGCTTCACGATGAAATCGCTGTTGTAATAATTCGTACATTTGCGGGTTGTCGGCAACAGGTTTAAGTTGCTTAATTACGCATCGACGGTTGGAGGGTACTTTGGTGTCTTCAGCCAAATAGGTTTCCCCAAAGCCGCCACTGCCTAGGACACTAGTGACGCGATAGCGGTTATCTAAAAGGTTTGACATCATGGGATTATATTCATCGTTACTAGCGATCGTACAACATACAGCGCTTTGCACTGTAGTAAAACCTAATATATTTTTTGAAAGCGTTGCTTTGCAACGCTTTCAAAAAATGTAAATGCATGTGGCGCGAAGCGCCACATGCATTTACTACACTAACTCTGGGGTTTGACTGCCAATTAATTCAAGATGTTGCTTAATTTCTTGTTTTAGCTTCTGAAAGTCTGATTTTTGAAAAGTTAAGACATCATC
>JBJTVM010000091.1:0-3850 GCA_046081205.1 Pseudanabaena sp.
ATTTGATTCAGAATTTGGCTCAATATCTTCTGGTGAATTTGTTTCTGCTTCCGAATCAACCTCAGGTTGTTCTTTCTCTTTCATCGCCAAACGATGGGCTTGAGGTAAATCCATGAACTTGATGGGAATATCATGCTCTACTCCATAGCGAATTGCCTGCCATTCGGGAGAAAAAATCGCAAAGGTGTAATAGACGGAATTTTCGGGCGATCGCTCTTCATAGAGAAGAATGGCAACAGGTGGCTGCATTTCCTCTCTGATTACAAACGGTAATAGAGCTTCAGCATCGGGCGGTGCTTCAATCAAAATCGCATCGGGTTGCAATTGCTCAAGGGCTTGGCATAAACTTCGCGCCGAACCCGATCCATGATGACGAATGCCGAAAATATGGACTTTATCAGTGTTATTTTTAGAGCTAGTAGAACTAGAGGCTTGGCGATCGCTCATCAAGTTTAATCAACCTCCCGACAAGCACGATATAAATCTTTCCAGTTGTCCCGTTCCTTCACCACCGTTTCTAAATATTCTTTCCAAACAAGCTGATCTTGTACGGGGTCTTTAACCACTGCACCGATCAGGCTAGAGGCGACATCCCCAGCTCGTAAATAGCCATCACCAAAGTGAGCCGCCAGTGCTAAACCGCTATTTACCACTGAAATTGCTTCGGCAGTGCTGAGAGTGCCACTGGGAGACTTGAGCTTGGTTTTGCCGTCACTGGTTATGCCATTTCGCAGTTCGCGGAAAATGGTGACAATGCGGCGCACTTCTTCGAGAGCAGGAGGTTCGGCGGGTAATTCGAGGGCACGACCGAGGCTTTCTACGCGACGCTGGACAATCTCCACTTCTTCGTCGGCACTATCGGGTACTGGCAAAATTACAGTATTAAAGCGCCGCTTGAGCGCACTGGATAGCTCGTTCACGCCGCGATCGCGATTATTGGCAGTAGCAATCACATTAAATCCCCTTGTAGACTGCACTTCCGAATTCAGTTCAGGAATCGGTAAAGTCTTTTCCGAAAGAATCGTAATCAAAGTATCTTGGACATCAGAAGGAATGCGGGTTAATTCTTCTACTCTAGCGATTTTACCATCTGCCATCGCTCGCATCATCGGACTTGCCACTAGCGCCGCCATCGAGGGGCCATCGGCTAGCAATCTGGCATAGTTCCAGCCATAGCGGATTGCTTCTTCGCTAGTTCCTGCTGTGCCTTGAATCAGCAATGTCGAATCCCCAGCAATAGCGGCAGCTAAATGTTCGGATACCCATGATTTGGCGGTTCCCGGAACTCCAAATAGCAACAAGGCGCGATCGGTGGTTAGTGTGGCGATCGCAATTTCAATGATGCGTTTGTTGCCAATATATTTCGGAGAAACCTCAAAGCCATTATCTAGCTTGCCACCGAGGAGATAGGTAGACACAGCCCAAGGCGATAGCTTCCAGTTGGGAGGACGTTGTTTTGTATCAATCTTGGCTAGTTCTGACAACTCTTCCGCAAATTGATTTTCGGCATGTTCGCGCAGTAGGGTCGATACTGAGGTCGTTACTGTTGTAGCTGCATCGGTATTACCTTTCGCCTTTGTAGCTTTAGAAGTTTTGGCTGATTTTTCCGTATTCATAGAAATATGCGATCAAGGGAGTAATTTCCCTTTAGTCTTTTGATCTGACTCATTTTAACAGAGTGTTTGGGATGGTGAGTAGTTGTAACAGCATGTTAAATCTCTCCCTTTTAATATAGATTTTCAAACTTTTGTTTTTTGCTAGAAATTAGGCGTTGGCACTCAGTGTACCCCAATCATTAGACTAAGTATTAAGCGATTTTAAGCTATAAAATTAATGAGTACGCATTTAAAATATAACAAAATCTTTACCAAGTTGGTAAAATAAGATTACAATATATAAGTATGAAGGTTACTTTTAAAAACGTAAAACTGCGTAAGTTTTGCGAATCAAAGTCAAGTTCCAAAAAACTACGCGCTCGATTAGCTGACCTCATGGCAGCCGAATCTGTGCAGGAGCTAGTTTATGGAAAGCCTCATCCCTTAAAAGGCGATCGCTTAGGTCAGTTTGCTGTATCTCTTGAAGGTGCTGAACGGCTTGTATTTGAACCAAGCAATGCTCAAATTCCATATAAGGAAGATGGCGGTATTGACTGGGCAAAAGTAACTGAAGTCTGCATTGTATTTATTGGAGATTACCATGACTGAACAAGATCTTTCCTTTACTCCAGAATGGGTATCACCACCAGGGGATACCATTACGGATGTCATTGAAGAACGGGACTGGACACAAGCACAACTAGCTGAACGTCTGGGCTATACTGAAAAACACGTTAGTTTATTGATTAATGCTAAGGTTCCCATTACTGAGGAATCTGCTCAAAAGTTATCAAGGGTGATTGGTAGCACGCCAGAGTTTTGGCTGCGGCGGGAGGCTCAATATCGCGCTCAATTGGTACAAATTGAAGAAAGAGAGCGTTTACAGTCTTGGGTTACTTGGCTGGATCGCCTTCCTGTTAAAGATCTTATGAAGCAGGGTGCGATCGCTAAACGACGCTTAGACTCTAAGAACAAGCCTGAGATTGTGAAGGAGTTACTACAGCTTTTTGGGGTGGCTTCTCCTGATAATTGGGAAACTTGCTACGCACAAAAACAGGTAGCTTTTCGCCGCACTCGCAAGGAACAAAGTAATGTGGGTGCGATTTCTGCTTGGCTACGTTTGGGTGAGATTGAGGCGGAAAAGGCTGATGTTCCCAAATATAACAAAGCCAAGTTTGAGAAAGCAGTACAAGAGATACGGAAACTAACAGTTTTATCTCAAGCGGAATTTATGCCGCAGATGCAGCGCTTGTGTAATGAGGCAGGTGTAATTTTGGCGATCATCCCTGCGATTCCCTGTGCTTATACGAGTGGGGTAGCGCGTTGGCTAAATCCACACAGAGCTTTGATTCAGCTTTCGTTATACTGCAAGCAAAACGATCGCTTTTGGTTCACGTTTTTCCATGAGGCAGCGCATATTTTGCTGCATGATAAGAAGGATATTTTTCTTGATGATTCTGGTAATGGCGATCGCCTTGAGTCACAACAGGAGGATGAAGCAAATGCTTGGACAAGGGAGTTTTTAATTCCATCAGAGTATGATGTGGAGTTGTATAATTTGCGATCGCGTGAGGATGTGATTAGTTTTGCTGAGAGGATTGGGATTCATTCGGGGATTGTGGTTGGGCGATTGCAGTATGATAAGGTTATTGAGCATAATAGTAGCCTCAATGCTTTAAAGGTAAGTATCGATCTTGAAAGCAGAGACTTGTAGTTTCAATTATTGTAGCTTTTTCACTATCGTAACAATGGCTGTCAATTCATATATTAAAAGAGAAAATCGAAATGTATAACTTAACAGATAATCAAAAAAAGGTTGCAAAATGGCTGGTTAAAAATGTTAGAGATGGAAAGCTAAATGAGGAGTTTAGCATCCAATGGGCTGATATACCTACAGAAGCAGGTCTTCAATTCTGGATATTGAATTATAACGGTACAGAGCAAGAATTAAAAGATATATGCATAACCAAAGGTAGCTTAAATGCTCTGGTTAAAGATAATCTACTTCAAACTGAGCGATCAGTTTATAGTAATACTTCAGAAGATAATACTAAACTTATTCCTCCTGAGACTTGGTATTGCACTCTAAGAGGTGATATCTACACTGCTATAGAGGTAGTCCTAAAAAGGAAAGGATGCACACGGAGGTAAAGAATCGTTGTAATGATGAATGAAATTCCAAATGGCTCCAATGTGATTTTCCAACTTCTTAGAAAAGGATAAGGTCTTTCTAACTAGTCTAGATACTCGTTGAC
>JBJTVM010000092.1:0-3240 GCA_046081205.1 Pseudanabaena sp.
GGTTAATAAAATACAAAAAGTAAACCCAGAAGTACTAGGATTTTACCTTTTGAAGGAAGAAAATCACTTAGAACTTCTGGGCTTACATAATTAATCAATTCAGCTAAAAGCTAATCACTTAAAGCTAATTGCTAAAAACTAGGAGAGAGAATTGATTGCGTAGTCGAGCAATGCATTGTACTCGCTCAAAGCTTGAGGAGACAAGTCACGAGGAGAGCAACCACGGTTACGAGCATAGCTCAATGCTTCAACATAAGGAGCGGTAGGCAAGCCCAAAGAGCGATATACTTCGCGCTGACCTGCAATACCCCACTCATCCAAAGGACCAGTACCACCAACAACAAGGCTGTACTGAATCAAACGCATGTAGTGTTTGATGTCACGAGCGCACTTTGCCTTGAAAGTGTCGTTGGAGTTTGCCTCACCTGCGTTGTTGAGGTAAGGATACTTCTTGATACAAGCGTTGTAAGCTTCGGTAGCAACTGCATCAATATTGCCAGCAAGCTTTTCAGCAGCTTCCAAACGAGCAGCAGCGCGTTGGATTGAACCTTGTACTGCTTCGAGATCAGAGGTGCTAGGGTAACGACCTGCGGCATCGGCAGCAGAGATGACTGTGGTAACTACGGATTTCATTTATTAAATCTCCAAACTGGATTCTTTTTATACTTTTAGCTTTCTGTTAATGTTTGTGAGCGATTAGCAAAGACTAGCTCAGTGCTGCGATAACGCGATCAAAGTATCCAGCAGCTTCAGCAGCGATGCTTGCACAACGATCTTCTACAATGATGTTGTCGTTCTTGCGATACTTCGCGCCTGCTCTGGCTTCGGTGTTAGTACCTTGGATGTGTGCTACAGCGATCGCTTTGAGGATTTGTACTGCACGGATGGTAGAAGTTGTAGGTACTCCAAGTGCAGAGTAGGTTTCTTTCAAACCATTCAAAGCGCGGTCATCCAATACAGAAGAATCACCAGCCAACAAAGCATAGGTGACATAGCGAAGGATGATTTCAGTGTCGCGTAAGCAAGCAGCAAAGCGACGGTTAGGATACATGTTTCCACCAGCTTGGATCAAGCCTTGGTTTTCGCAAATCATACCTGCGATCGCATCGGAAACTGCACAGCTTGCGTTGCTGGCTACTGAATTTACTGCGTCTAGGCGGCGGTTACCGCTAGCTACGAATGCTTTAAGAGCATTGATATCACTTACTACTGAAGTGCTAGCATCGGCTGTAACTACAGCTCTAGAAAAAGCGTCAAGTGGCATTTCGCTCTCCTTATAAATTGGTTATCTTATTAAAACGTTGTTTTTTTGCTTGTGTCATTCACAAGACATATAGAACATAAAAGATGATGGTAGGGATAGTCTCAACTTTTAGAAACTAAGTAACATTCCTTAACAACTCCAGTAAAAATCTTGTCGTAAAAACCCAGATAATTGTCAAAAGCCTTGTTCTCCAAAGCTTTTGACAATTATCTGGGTTTTATTTTGATCGCCAATGGTTTGGTGCGAAGCGTCGCCACTCTATTTTGTAGTGCTAAATAGGTAAGAATATGGGCAGCGCTTCACACCGATCGTCCTTACTTTCCTTTTTAACGTGAATTCGATATAGCCATTTGCGCCGCGCGAAGCGCGGCACAAATGGCGCAAAATGGTAAAAATCGCTTTGCGATTTTTACCATTTTGCGAGTTCGTCGAATTGACGTTTTTTTAGGGCTATCCTCTATTTGAAGTTTAGATACAGTTATATTTGATCGCAAAGAGATAAAATGAATTATGAGATTTTCGTTTCTTTAACTCCCTTCCCAGTCTAAAAGTAGATATTAAAAACTTCCCAATTAGTGGTGTGATGCCAAGCACCACACTACTAATTGGGAGGGGAAAGGATAGTTGCTGAAAATCTTAAAATTGACTTGATTAGGATGTTGAGAAATGGCTCCTGTGCGATTGTGTGGTGTGACCAAGAAATTTGGACAAAATGTGGTTCTGAGAGAAATTGATCTAGAGGTAAGGGATCGCGAATTCCTAGTTTTAGTAGGTCCTTCAGGCTGTGGGAAAAGTACTTTATTGCGCCTAATTGCAGGTTTAGAAGAGGTTAGCGATGGTTCAATTTATTTAGGCGATCGCCAAATCAATCATTTACCGCCGAAGGTGCGGGATATTGCCATGGTATTTCAAAGCTATGCGCTCTATCCGCACATGACGGTTTATAACAATATTGCTTTTGGCTTGAGAAGACAGCGATCGCAAAATTCCTCACCCTTAGCTTGGTTGACAACAACAGGTAAAAAACAACGCGCCGAAATTGATCAAAGAGTGCAGCAGGTTGCTGAATCCTTGCTAATCTCCCATTTATTAACGCGCAAACCGAAAGAATTATCAGGCGGTCAAAAACAGAGAGTTGCATTAGGCAGAGCGATCGCCCGTAATCCGCAGGTGTTTCTAATGGATGAGCCGTTATCTAATCTGGATGCCCAGTTACGCAGTGACACGCGATCGCAAATTGTGCAGTTACAAAAGCAATTACAAGTAACTACGATTTATGTTACTCACGATCAAGTGGAAGCAATGACCATGGGCGATCGGATTGTGGTCTTAAATAAAGGTGACATTCAACAAGTAGATACGCCTCTCAATATTTATCGGAAACCCGCAAATCAATTTGTAGCTGGTTTTATGGGTTCACCTCCAATGAATTTTTTGCCGATAAATGTCAATGGCGATGGATTTTTGCAAGGGGAAGGTTTGATTCAGGCGATCGCTATTAATGAATTGCCACTTGAATTGCCACTTCGAGAAATTGGTAGCGATCTCTCTTTCATTCTCGGATTTCGTCCTGAAGATTTACAACCTGCAACTTCAGCAGATGCCCATCTTGAGGGAACTGTGGAGCTAGTGGAAGCTCTTGGTTCGGAAACGATTGTGTTATTGAAATTGCAAAATAGCGAATTAAGAGCGCGAGTTTCGGCAGATATAGGCTTAGAACATCATTGGCAAATTGGCGATCGCAGTTTCTGGCGATTTGATCTTAATAAACTTTATGCTTTTGATTCAGAATCTGGGGTTACTTTACATCATCCTTACAGCGCTTCGCGCTAAATCAACGTGAGTTCGACGGAGTAGACAAAAGCAAAAGAAAAGCTGAGACTAGGTTTGAAGAACTAAAAGCCTCAGCAATATGAACAATATCGTATCGCACTTGGATATCACGCAAATCTTCTGTGAAGTGGATGATTTCTGCG
>JBJTVM010000093.1:0-4217 GCA_046081205.1 Pseudanabaena sp.
AGAACCGGTTGCGAAGAGTATGGCGTTGGTGTCGTACCACGTCGCATCGGGGAGGACTTTGGCCGAAGTTGTGGCTGCCGCTCGAACGGGGCAGAGATTGGCTGCGATGTTTCTGGATTGAGATCAATCTTTTGCTGCTTAAACTGAGCAATCAGTAAACGAATCATCGCTCCACTAAAATAAACCTCATTATTGAGAATCTGCATATTTTGCAAAACAAAACCATCCGCTTCCAGCTTTACACCTAGCAACACCTCACAAATTTTGCGCTCCGTTGCCGACAACTTGTCCGACTCCACCAGCCGCTTATGCAACCTCATATACTTCGCATCATGGTTATACTTCGCTTTTAAGAGATTATTTTGGCGATTCAATTCCTTGATACTTGCATAAATCTTATTGAGACTCGCAATATTAGCAGTCATCTCCTCTTGGCTAACCTCACTAAGTTTTTTCTGCTTAAACAAACGCTCTAGCTCCTCCTTCAATCTTACAAATTGCGGATCTGCCTTGTCAAAGTTATTTGCTAAAGCTTCGCGAGTTCGCCTCAATGTATTCTTTAGCTTATCCGCCAGCACCAATTCTTCTTCACCCACTTTCACAAAGGAAAAGATCACTTCTTCTAAAGCTTCATTAAGTAGATTTGTAACATCTGCACCACTTTCTAATCTTTCACTAAGATTAATCGCTGCTAAACGGTTACTAGCCTCACGATACAGATCACCTAATTTCTGAAAGTCTGCCTTTTCTAAAAGTTCATAATGTCCCGTCAACCTAATCAAGTTATAAAGGCTTTTTGCATTTTCTAAAACCTTTTTCAGAGCTAATACTGTCTCTTTATCTTGTATTTGGCTAATCTGTTGGGAAAAAATCTCAGCGTTTGAAGTGTCGTAGCGAAATAGAACATCCTCAATTTCTTCAATCTCCGCCTCGATCTCTTCCTTTGACTTAAATAAATTAGAGTAATGCTCTAGCTCATCCCCCAATTCTGCCTGTAGTTCATCAAAATAAGCTTTATTAGTTGCATCAAATTCCATACGGATATCTGCAAAATCAACCACAAAGCCATAACGAAAATCCTTATAAGGTCGATTGACGCGAGTTAGAGCTTGTAATAAGTTGTGCTTCTTGATCACCCGTCCTAAGTAGAGCTTTTTAAGTCGCTTCGCATCAAACCCAGTCAGCAGCATATTGTAGACAAACAATAGATCGATTCTGCCTTCTTTAAACTCCTCAACCCATTGTTTACGCTCCTCTTTTGTGCCAATATCATGCAAAATCAGCGCTGCAGTCAGCTTTGATTTCTGTTTTTTCTGTTTAATCAGAACCTCATACTCTGTGCTCACATCACTGAGACGAGAGGATGGGTTTGGCAAATTTTGCGAATTGGGAAATCTTTCCAGAAAAATCTCATAGAGCATTTCCGCCTGTTCTGAACTATCACAAATCACCATCCCGCCAATAGTGCGATCGCCAAAACGCGATCGGCTATTCTCAAAATCCTGAAGAATATAGTCTAACAATGGCTCTACATAATGACGATGGGCAAAGATTAACTTCTTCTCAATATTCCCTTGCAATACTTCGATATTTTCTAAAGCCTGTTGCAGAGTCAGCTTATAGCTAGTCTCGATCTCCTCACGGATCAGCCGTAACGTATAGCCATCAGAAATAGAGGCGTTGTAGTAATACTTATGAATGTAATCACCAAATAAAATCTTAGAGTTGTAATCGTCACCCAAAAGAGGCGTTCCTGTTAACCCAATTTTGATCGCATTGCGATCCGATTGTTCAAGATTTGCTAAGAAACTACCTTTAGGGTTGTAGCTACGGTGAACTTCATCCAAAAAATAAATACGCTGAATATTCACATCATAATCCTCAGTTTTCACGACATCAGGATCATCTTTAAATTTCTGAATATTAATCACAGTAATCTCTGGCTTGCCTGACAAGTTATGAATCACGCTACTAGACTTAATATCCTTAGCAAAAGCTTCTCTTGAATCGATTGTATGGACTACTAAGCCACGACTAGTAAATTCTTTTTTTGCTTGTTCTAGCAAATCAATGCGATCGACAATAAAGTAAAACTTAGGGGCAATCTTTTTCCTTTGGAAATAGCCTGTCAAAAACTTAACGTTATAAAAAGCCAAAGCCGTCTTACCACTGCCCTGAGTATGCCAAATAATCCCCTTTTTGATGCCATTATCCAAAGACTTGGCGATCGCTTTAGTAGCAAAAATCTGTGGATAACGCATAATATGCTTCTGCCATCCGCTTTCCTCTTTCACATAGGCGATCGCATATCTCAGAATAAATTGAAAACGCTCTCGACTAAATAATGAAGTCAACAGACGATTTGTAGGCGTATCTGGTGATTTATTAGTAATAAACTCAGGATTATGCTTAATAATCTGATAATTATTATCTTTTAGGACATAGTTATCGATCTCTTCACTTTCTGGACTTAAAAGAATTGATAAATCTAAAGATTCTTCCTCACGAAAATAATTAAAAGAGTGACTTTGATATGAAGTAGAGGCATAAAACGCACCTTGGATCGGCAAAGGCGATTCGCTGTCATACTCCATATTGTTAGAGAAAACCATCAACTGAGTGATATTGGCAAATCTTCTAAATTTCTGGTTTAGAAAGCGCCTATCAATGCGATCTCGTTCTATCAGCGTCCCATCTTTATTATTAGGCTTTTTTACTTCTACGAAAGCTAAGGGCATCCCATTAATAAGCAAAACAATATCTGGACGAAACTCCTCATCCCCGTTCTTATAAGTTAGCTCTGTAACTACATGAAAACTATTGTTATTAAAGTCTTCAAAATCAATAAGCCTATAGCCAGATTGATTGACAAGCTTTTCGTAAAAAGTCTTACCTAGATCTTCGTTGTCTAGAGCAAAACGAATCTCCCCTAATAATCTATCAACGTCCCCTTCTTCAATATGAGGATTGATTTTAGTAATGCTTTTCGTAAAGATATCAGTAAATATATTTGTCGTTCCATCCCACACCACATTTTTTAACGATAAGTATTCATAACCTAATCGATGTAGGTGCAAAACTGAAGGTAGTTTCACTCTGGAGTCTTCGTTAAAAGTCATAAATTAGTAGGGATATGAAGATCTTGATCCATACCCAAATAATGTGAGGCAGAGCGAAGTGCCGCCTCACGCTATTTGGGTTTTATGAGCTTTGTAATTTACAACCTAAGCCGCAACAGCCACAGGACTATCGAGCTTCTTCAATTGCTGCACTAGTAAGCTGAGGAATAGACCGACATCAGTAACTACACCAACAGACTCAACAGAACCGCGATCGGAGAGTTTGGTCACCACGGCAGGATTGATATCCACACAAACCATCTTCACACCTGCAGGAGTCATGTTACCTACACCGATGGAATGCAGCATGGATGACAACATCAAAATCATGTCAGCACCACGAATTTGTTCGCTATACAAGCGTTGTGCTTCCAGTAAATCCATTACAGTGTCAGGCAAAGGTCCGTCGTCACGAATGGAGCCAGCTAGAACAAAAGGAATCTCGTTCTTAACACATTCGTACATCACACCAGACTTAACAAATCCAGCCTCAACAGCCTTTTGAATGCTGCCATAGCGACGGACGGAATTAATTACTTTCAGGTGATGGCGATGTCCACCTTTGACGCTTACACCACGCTTGAGATCAACGCCAAGGGAAGTTCCCATTGAGGACTGCTCCATGTCGTGAACAGCGATCGCATTACCGCCGAGCATCGACTGTACATAACCTTCACGAATCAAATAAGCCAAGTGAGGAGCGCCACCAGTATGCACAACTACGGGACCACAGGAGACAACTAACTTGCCGCCGCGATCGCGAATTTGACGAAGTTCCCATGCGATTTGCTCGACCACGAGTTCGACGCGACGTTCGCTAGATACGCCTGCACCCATGAAGGAAAATTCTTCTTTTTTGGCGTTATCTCTAGATTCAGGCTTACGCACAGTCCGCACGCCATCATAACCAACTACGACGCGATCACCTACAACGAGATCGCGTAAAAGCTTGCAGGTAGCAGTTTTGCCATCGGGACTAATGGCGATCGCGGCATCCATACGTTGATTATTACAACGAATCCATTCGCCATCGACACAGGCATCGGTGGGATAAATTGTGGATACATAGAAATCATCGGGAGCAACGCCATTTTGCAA
>JBJTVM010000094.1:0-5796 GCA_046081205.1 Pseudanabaena sp.
GTCCTCAACATCTTCTATAATCAAGCTACGATTTTCTTGTAGTGTTGCAAAAAAACTTGGGAATTTATCCATCCCAAGGAAATCAGCTTCACTATGGATGTTACTACTTTTTGTATAGAGATCGAGACAATGCAATCTGGTTTTCGTATTGTCGAATAGCCAGACGCTTACGCGCTCGACATCTAGAGTCTGACTAGCGGTTTCGGTAATATTCTGCACTGCTATAATAAAGTCCCCCAAGTTGAGAGCTTTATTTTTAGTGAGATCAATCAAGATCTTTTGTTGGCGGCGCAGTTTTTGCTCACGACGTTGTAACAAAAAATTACTCCGTTGCAGCGATAACTGAGAATCAGCTAGTTCACTGGTTCTTTCGTGAACTCGGGACTCTAACTCCACATTAGCTTTTTCGAGACGTTTAAATGATTCTGTCAGCATTTCTGCCATTCGATTAAATGACTCAGATAAAACTTTGACTTCGCTTGTGCCTTGTATCGACACCCTTGAGTCTAAATCACCATTAGCGATCGCTTGAGAAGCACCACTTAACTTAAGCAATGGTTCCGTAATATAACGTGCTGTCATCATGCCAATCAAGATCGCAAAACCTAACGCAGCCAGACTAAACAAGATTGTTATTTGTTGGCGACGATTAATTTGTTCCATAAAACTAGATTCAGGCAGCACCACCACAATCAGCCAATCCAGTCCATCGCGATCGCGCCAAGACTGTACTTGAATAAAATGCTTGCCACCTTCAAGTATGGATTCTAATAGTTCTTTATCTTGAATCAAACCAAACCCACCAAATTCGCTAATGAGATGGCGAGCAACTGCTCTTGATAACGGATCTCTACTATTGAGAATATTGAGGCGTTGTGGATTTCCATTGACAATTGAAAATGTTCTTTCACTGCTAGAAGTTCCGACGACTAACCCTGATCGCTCAATTATAAAAATGCGTCCTGATTGATCTGATTTTAGTTCATTTAAAAAGGAATTCAATTGGGTGAGAATGAAATCAACACCTAGAACCCCAATGATTTTGCGATCGCGATTGTAAAGTGGATAGCTATGGGAAATGGATAATACTTCAGGACGATCAACCCATTGGTAGATTCTTGTCCATGTCGGTCTGCCTGCTTTTATTGCATCTGCATACCAGCCCTCTTCTCGGACATCTTCATCAGTTTCAATTATTTCTTGCAGGTTTTGGCGAATACCTTTCTGATCGGTTGTAAAACTTGCAGTTTTGGTAATTCCTCTCGCTAAAGTTGTCTCATTAATTACTATTTGTCCATTATCTTTACGTTCAACACCAATAAACTCTTGGTTATCGAAAGCAAAGTTAATATAACCAACTTTATATAAACTTATCTGTGTCCAAAAGAAAGCCCCTACTTGCTGAAAATTCTTTAAATTGAGCATTCCTAACTTTACGGCATTAGCATTAGTTTGATTGATTTGCGGTGGTACTTGTAAAAAATTATCAAGTTTTGTACTAATGCGATCACTAACTTCACCACTTAATCGAGTAGCTAATTCCCCCACTGCTTGCTGTCCATTCCTGAACGATAAAGCCCCTACAACACCAACCGCTATACAAATCTGCACTACAAAAGGCACAACTAAAATCAGCGTTAACGGAATATTTTTAAATGGCTGGGGTGTAGACGAGGTTTTCGACATCATAGATCACCAATTTATCTTGAAGATATGTGGAGCAGTTCATGAAGCGCTCTTAAGATAACATCTTGCTACATTTCATTTCGTCCTTTAAGTATATAAGTGATCATCTCTCCTTTTCCTTTGATATTAATTGCTTCTCTTTGTTCAAGTTGATATTTGTTTTTTAAAAGTTGATAGGTTGCTTCAGTTACTTGGATGCACCCAGCAACACCGTGGGACTCCATCCGACTTGCCACATTAACCGTATCGCCCCACAGATCATAAATGAACTTTTTAGTACCAATTACACCTGCGATCGCCTGTCCAGTATGGATACCAATCCTTAGTAGAAAAGGGCTACCATCTAAACGCTTAAATTTCTGAATTGATAATTGCATTTCTAGAGCCATTTCGGCGATCGCCTCAGCATGATCTTTACTAGGTATTGGCAATCCTCCTACTGCCATATAAGCATCACCAATAGTTTTAATTTTTTCTAAATCATACAAATCTACAAGGCGATCAAATTCCGAGAAGATGTCATTGAGACAGTTGACCAAATCACTTGCGGAAATAGCCGCCGCATACTCCGTAAAATCAACAATATCCGCAAATAAAACCGTAACTTCATCAAAGGCATCGGCAACAATTGCTCCATTTACGCCATTATCCAGATTGTCTAAAATTGGATCTATGGTCTGGTCTAGCATCTGGTCAGAATATGTCTCAGCAACTTTATTGGCTACAGCCTTTGACTGTGACAATTTTAAGCGCTCTACAATCTCTTGCGGCAGCACATTTAACAATAAACGCTCTGACTTCATCTGCTCAATTCGCAACTTCTCTTCAGCTCGATGACGCTCTTGAGACTCCATTCCCAAAGACAGTAAATCAGCTAAAGAGCTAGCAAAGCTATCTTCTTCAGGTAGCCATAAACGCTCTACGTCAATATGTTCAAAGATCATGATGCCTGTTACTTGACCATCGACTTCAAAGGATTTAATTAATAAAGATACAGTTCCTGAAGGTTTAAAATGCGAATCAATTAGTTCTTGCAAGTATTCTTCTTCTTGTACATCTTCTACCGCGATCGCATGTCTTGATTGGAGAACTGCAAAAAACTTAGGATAATTCTGAGAAGTTAAAAAATCTGCCTCTGTATGAGTATTGGTACTTTTAATATACAGATCGAGACACAGTAATAGAGTTTGAGTCTTGTCAAACAGCCAAATACTCACGCGCTCCACATTTAAAGCATGGCTCCCTGTACGGGTAATGTTTTGCACAACATCAATAAAGTTCCCTCGATTAATTGATTTGTCTTTTGTTAAACTAAATAGAATATCTTGCTGCTTGAGAAGTAAGCTCTCACGGCGGCTTAGCAAAAAGTTAGTACGCTGTAGAGAAGCTTTTGAGGCATTCAATTCATGAGTTCTTTCCTGAACCCGTAATTCTAATTCTTGATTTGCTCTTTCTAGATTTAGAAATGAGTTGGTGATCATTTCAGCCATGATGTTAAAAGATTCTGAAAGTTTTTTAATCTCATTAGTTCCTTCTATTTTGACTCTAGTATCAATCTTGCCGTCAGTAATTGCTTGTGAAGCTTCACTAAGTCTGCGTAGAGGTGTACTTATCGATCTAGCCGTAATCATCCCAATTAAGATGGCGATCGCTAATACTGCAAAACATAATAAAATCATCGTGTAGGTATAGTTTTGTGATGATCCAGTAAATTGTGAAGCAGTTACTACGATGACAATTAACCAATCTCGTCCTGTGTCATCTTGCCAATTTTGGACACGAATAAAATATTCTTCCCCATCTAA
Source organism: Pseudanabaena sp. (assembly GCA_046081205.1). Lineage (GTDB taxonomy): Bacteria > Cyanobacteriota > Cyanobacteriia > Pseudanabaenales > Pseudanabaenaceae > Pseudanabaena. The sequence continues at coordinate 3,492 of JBJTVM010000094.1, forward strand.
AATGGCTTCTATATGTTTAGATCCTTGAATAACATCAAATTTACCATACATTTTTAGTAAATATTTGGCTGTTGTCTGCGATAGAGCATCTTTACTATCTAGAATATTTAGTCGCTGAGGCTTGCCATCAACAAGCAACAAATTTGATTCTGAAGTAGAAGATCCAACTACTAAGCCCGATCTCTCAATTACATAGAAACGCCCATTGCTAGCATATTTTAATCCCCGTAGAAATATACTAATAGTGCTGATATCTGCCTGATTGCTTGCCTGATTATTTTGTGGAGGCAAGTGTAGATGGTGATTCAGTTCTGTACTAATGCGTTCGCCTATTTCACCGCTTAAACTTTCAGCGATCGCATTGACTCTTTGTTTCCCTTCGTAAAAGGTGAATAGCCCAACCACTCCTGTAGCCAGACAAATCTGAACTACGAACGGCACAACCAAAACAAATTTAAGTGTAACTTTGTTGAATGATTTAGTTATATAAGAGGTTATGGGCGATATTTTAAACATTCAAATCAGCTAAGGTACTCTATCTAGTAAGGGGCTTAAGTCCCTTATTAATAATTTTAACTTCTCACGATTTATTTAAGGTTGCTATATTCGGTCTTTGAGTAAATAAGTAATCATTTCTCCTTTACCTTTGATATTAATCGCACTTCTCTGTTCAAGTTGATATTTGTTTCTCAAAAGTTGATAGGTTGCCTCAGTCACTTGGATACAACCAGCAATACCATAGGACTCCATACGACTAGCGACATTAACCGTGTCACCCCACAGATCGTAAACAAATTTCTTTGTGCCGATAACCCCAGCGATCGCATGTCCAGTATGAATACCAATACGCAACGAAAAGTTGCTACCATCAGTTCGCTTAAATTTTTGAATCACTGTTTGCATCTGTAAAGCCATTTCCGCGATCGCCTCTGCATGATCCTTGCTTGGCACAGGCAGCCCACCCACAACCATATAAGAGTCGCCAATGGTTTTAATTTTTTCTAAATCATACTGTTCCACAAGGTGATCGAACTCTGAGAAAATTTCGTTAAGGACTTTTACCAATTCACTAGCAGAAATAGATGCAGCATATTCAGTAAAGTCTACAATATCAGCAAATAGAACCGTGACTTCTTCAAAGGAATCCGCAATAATTGTGCCACTAGTTTTTAAATGGACTTTTGTCTGTAACTGCACAGACTTCAAACGCTCAGCAATTTCCTGCGGCAGAACATTTAATAGTAAGCGTTCTGACTTTTTCTGTTCAACTCGCAAGCTCTCTTCCGCACGTCGGCGTTCTTGAGCTTCCATGCCCAAAGCCAATAAGTCAGATAGAGAGTTAGCAAAACTAATTTCTTCTTCGAGCCATAGATGCTCAATCTCGGTATTTTCAAAAGTAAGTATGCCCATAATTTCGCCGCCCACTTCAAACCTAGATAATAGAATTGAAACAATGTTTAGTGGCTTACAGTATGGGATGACTAGTTCTTGGAGAATATCTTCTTCTTGTACATCTTCAATCGCAATACTGCGGTTTTCCAGAAGTGCCTCAAAAAAACGAGGATATTCCTTCGCGGTTAAAACTTCGGATTCAGTATGGAGATGGAGACTTTTTTGATATAGATCTAGACAATGTAGTACCGTTTTACTTTTATTAAAGAGCCAAATACTGACTCTCTCGACATTTAAGGCATAACTTCCTGTTCTTGTAATATTCTGCACAGCAACAATAAAGTCACCTTGGTTGATCGCCTTATCTTTGGTCAAATCAAACAAAACATTTTGCTGCTTGCGTAACTGTTGTTCGCGTCGATACAAAATAAAGTTTGTTCTTTGCAGCGATGCTTTTGAGGCATCTAGCTCATAGCTTCTTTCTTGGACAAGGGACTCTAATTCCTGATTTGATTTTTTTAAGCGTTGTAAAGTCTCAAGGCTTGATCGCACCAAAAAGATCACAATTGCGATTAAGAGCGCAACACCGCTTAGCGAAGCTAGCAAGATCGGCTCGCTGATATTTTCAATATTCAGAATGCTTAAATGTTGTGATTTGAGATCTAATTGACTATCGAAATTGCCATTGAGTAGATTTCTTTGCCAAACAACTATTGCGGTAATTTGCAAACCAAAAACTGCCACTAAAGCAATGATTAGCGGTACATTTTGAAAAAGATTAGCAAAATAACTAGTAGTCAGAGATTTAGGGTAACAAATGTAAGTCCGATTTATGATTTCATGCTATCCCGATCGCTAATAGTGGTCAATTCGCACAATTGCTGACTTAATACCAAAGCACAAAATGGCTACG
>JBJTVM010000095.1:0-2623 GCA_046081205.1 Pseudanabaena sp.
AAAACCCAAAAAATTAGAGGTGGTTGTGAAGCAACCTCCTCTAATTTTTTTTGGGTTTAATTTTGAAGCATTACAGCCTGTTGACGCTATAAATAGTACAGAGAAATTTTTGAAAGCGTCGCGAAGCGACGCTTTCAAAAATTTCTCTGTACTATTTATAGCGTCAACAGGCTGTAATGCTTAAAAATTAAACCCAAAAAAAATTAGAGGCGTTTGTGAAGCAACCTCCTCTAGCTTTTTTGGTTTTTGTTGGTATATTTAGCTTTAACGCTACAACGGCTGAATATGTTTAAGAAAATCTTCTCCTATGGTTTGCTTGCGTTTGTACCGATATCGGTCATCGGTCACTTGCTAGGATGGAATTCGACGCTGATATTTGTGACCTCAGCGATCGCAATTTTGCCACTAGCAGGTTGGCTTAGCACCGCAACTGAGGAAATCTCCGTAGTTTTAGGACCTTCATGGGGCGGTTTGTTAAATGCGACTTTTGGTAACGCGACAGAACTAATCATTGCGATCGTGGCTTTGAATGCAGGATTTACTAGTGTGGTCAAAGCAAGCATCACGGGTTCAATTATTGGCAATCTATTACTGGTAATGGGTTTGTCTATGTTTTTGGGTGGACTACGTTATAAAGAGCAGGAATTTCAGCCAACAATGGCGCGATTAAATGCTTCGGTCATGAATTTGGCTGTAATTGCAATTTTGTTACCAACAGCCGCAAATTTTACAACTGCGGGAATTGGTGAAGAAATTTTGCAAAAGCTATCGGTATCGGTAGCGATCGTGCTGATTGTGGTTTACTGTTTAACGCTTCTATTCTCAATGAAAACCCATGCCTATCTCTATGATGTGGGCAAATCTGAAGCCGATGATGCTGAAGAAGAAGGTCATCCTCAATCCATCAATCTTAAACTGTGGATTTCGGTTCTATTGGGAGTAACTTTATTAGTCGCATTGGAATCAGAGCTTCTAGTGGGATCTTTAGAGGAGGCAACAGCCCAACTCGGTTTAACAGAACTATTTACTGGGGTAATTCTCTTGCCAATTATCGGTAATGCTGCCGAACATACTACGGCGATTACGGTAGCGATGAAGAACAAAATGGAGCTATCGGTATCGGTTGCAGTGGGTTCAAGTATGCAAATCGCTTTATTTGTTGCACCGTTGCTGGTGATTATTGGCTGGTTTATGGGTCAACCAATGGATTTAAACTTTAATCCCTTTGAGTTAGTAGCGGTTGCGGTAGCAGTGCTGATTGCCAACTCGATTAGTTCCGATGGGCGATCGAATTGGCTAGAAGGCTCTTTACTAGTGGCAACATATGCAATTTTAGGGTTTGCTTTCTATTTTCAACCAGTCTAATCAAAGCGGCGCATTGCGCCGCTTTGATTTAATCTAGATAGCCAGTAATTAAGAAGTCTGTACCAATTTGTTGAAACTGCGATCGCGATAGACTCATCGCATCAGTCATCATCATTAATCCTAGATCATCAATAGGACTAGGAGCCGTAAATCCGCCGATCAACTTAGGCGCAATAAAAGCATAAACCTTTTGTATCATCTTAGCCTTAATAGCGGCTGCACCTAAACGCCCTCCACATTCCCATAAAACCGTATTGCAACCTCGCGCACCTAACTCTTGCATTACGAATTTAGGAGATATATCATCTAGTTCGAGAACTTCAACTTGGCGATCGCATAGCTTTTGCTTTAATTGAAGATTGACATTAGGTAGAGTAATTACCAAAGTCTTTTCAGTATCTGTAACTTTCCATAAATTAGCTTCATCAGGCAGATCACAACTTTGAGTAACTACTACTCGCAAAGGAGAATGCACACTCAACCCATGCGTATTTAAGTGGGGATTATCAAGTCTAACCGTATTGCCACCTGTAATAATCGCATCACAACCCACTCTCAAGTCATGCACTAAATGCCGCGCTTCTGCACCAGTAATCCAATAGCTATGCCCAGAAGTTGTGGCAATTTTGCCATCAAGGGTCATCGCATATTTAAAAATGCCAAAGGGTAAATTTGTCTTCATCCGATGGAAGAAGGCTTCATTGAGATCTAAACATTGCTGCTCTAAAATACCTGTAGTAACTTTTACACCTGCCGCCAGCAAGCGATCGCGCCCAGTTCCAGATACCTGTGGATTAGCATCGATCGCCCCAATAACCACCTCACCAATCCCTGCTTTGATAATTGCTTCAGAACAGGGAGATGTGCGTCCATAATGATTGCAAGGCTCCAGATTGACGTATAAAGTAGCATCTTGTAGATCCTCGCCCGTTTGCTGCGCGGCGCGAATTGCGAATACTTCTGCATGAGGTTCCCCTGCCTTAGGATGGAAGCCTTCACCAAGTATCTTTCCATTTTTCACAATTACACTTCCCACCATCGGATTTGGGGCAGTTTTGCCTCGCGCCTTTTTCGCTAGATCAATACAAAATTGCATCCAGCAATCATGCTGTGATGTTGACTCTTTATCTATGTTTTCTAACATGTAGGCTATCTAAAAGATTGTAGTGCTAAATAGGTAAGGATGGGCGGCGCTAAGCGCCGCCCATCCTAACAAAATAAATCCTTGTAAAGGTCTTGAAAGGACAAAATGGCTACG
>JBJTVM010000096.1:0-4525 GCA_046081205.1 Pseudanabaena sp.
AGATTTCCCAGCGCATTTCCCTCACCGAGACGGTCTTTGATTTCCTGCGTGATCGCTAAACTTTGCAGATGGAACTCGATCGCTTTGTCGTATTTGCCGAGATTTCGGTAAGTGATTCCCAGGTTTCCCAGTACCGCTCCTTCGCCATTACGGTCTTTGATTTCCCGTTTGATTTCTAAAGCTTGTAGATGAACTCGATCGCTTTGTCATATTTACCGAGAGCATTATCAATACTTCCCAGATTTCCCAGTGCTGCGCCCTCACCGAGACGGTCTCTGATTTCCCGCGTGATCGCTAAGCTTTGCAGATGGAAATCGATCGCTTTGTCATATTTACCGAGGGCATTGTAAGCAAGTCCCAGATTTCCTAGTGACTGTCCCTCACCGAGACGATCTTTGACTTCTCGATCAATTGCTAAGCTTTGTAGATGGAACTCGATCGCTTTGTCATATTTACCGAGGGCATTGTAAGTACTTCCCAGATTTCCCAGCGCTGAGCCCTCACCGAGACGGTCTTTGATTTCCCGCGTGATCGCTAAGCTTTGCAGATAGAACTTGATCGCTTTGTCATATTTACCGAGTGCTTGGTATGCGAGTCCCAGATTTCCCAGCGACTGTCCCTCACCGAGACGGTTTTTGATTTCCCGTGCGATCGCTAAACTTTGCAGATGGAACTCGATCGCTTTGTCATATTTGCCGAGGGCTTGGTAAGCGATTCCCATATTTCCTAGCGCTGCTCCCTCACCGAGACGGTTTTTGATTTCCCGCGTGATCGCTAAGCTTTGCAGATGGAACTCGATCGCTTTGTCATATTTGCCGAGGGAGTCATAAGCGAGTCCTAGATTTCCCAGCGACTGTCCCTCACCAAGACGGTTTTTGATTTCCCGCGCGATCGCTAAGCTTTGCAGATAGAACTCGATCGCTTTGTCATATTTGCCGAGGGAATAGTAAGCGCCACCCAGATTTCCCAACGCATTTCCCTCACCGAGACGGTCTTTGATTTCCCTATAGATTGTCAATGCTTGCTGCCATGACTGAAATGCAGTTTCAAACTGGCTAATTTGAAATTGTTGATTTCCTTGTTGCAATAGCCGATCTGCTTCTGCTTTGATGTCTTGAGTTGTCTGCGCCTGAACCTTTATCAAAGCCAAATCAGGCGACACCACCATGCCCAAAACCCCAGTCAAAGCCACAAACACCAACGCATAAAACCGCGAAGCCATAAACGTTCCTCAAGGAAAAAGTAGAAAGGCAAAAGGAAAAAGTGGGGGAGTTTTGGGGCTTTCGGGCACGATTACATCTTTAGCCCTACAATCCGCACAATCAATATATCGCTAAATTTTCTTGTGTCCTCATTTCCCCGATTTTTTTAAGCATTCCCAATCAAGGAAAAAGGAAAAAGTAGAAAGTAAAAATTATCGTAGGGGCGCAGCATTACTGTCACCATTTAGGCATTACACCGCAGCCGCCAAACGGTAATGCGATCGCCCAAACCTCTGGCAATCACAGATAACCTATAAACCACCAAGAGGGTCAAGCATTTGCATACAGAAATTTCTTGAGAAGTTTAAGAATTTTGGCGCAAATGCTTGACCCCTACAGATTTACAAACTTTTTCCTTTTAACTTTCTACTTTTTCCTTGACAACCATGCCTCCAAATCCGCCACCTTCTCAAAATCCAACACCGCCTCTGCCAACTCCTCCAACTGCTCCGCCGATAGCTTGTCTAAGCGCTTAACGGTCTTCAAAGTCACCTTACCAAACTTCCGCGTCAGCAGCTTTACTGCAAACTGCTTTAGTCCCAAAACCTGACCGCGCTGTGTCCCGATTTTTACACCCTCAAGCTTGCCCTCAAGCTTGCCCTCAAGCTTGCCCTCAAGCTTGCCCTCAAGCTTGCCAAGACGCTGACCTTCTTTGAGCGCATCCCGATAAACCCTTGTTTTCTTGAGATCACCTAATGTAAACATCGCTTCAACCTCCTCTCGACTCATCTGGGGAAATTTATACAGCAAAACTGTCTCAATAAATTCTATCATCCTCTCGCGATCTACTTGTCCCACCTGAACAGCCAACCGCTTTGCTAAAGCTACTGTTTCTTTCTTCGGGGCAACGATCAGCCTCACTAGTTCTAAATGCAACGACTGATTTTCTGGTAACTCATCTAGATATATCCGTCCAATATGTCCATCAGTAAACAGTGTTCTAAATTGTTTTGGTACTTCAGGCTCAATATTGCGCTTTGCAAATATCGCGACAGCTTGCCAATCTTGCTCAGGCTTGTATTGGCTCAAATACAGAAATATCTCGCCAACAAACTCCCAGTAAAATTCTGCTCGTTTTTGAAATTGCACCTCCACAAACCAAATATTTTTATCCAACGCTTCTGGGATAAAAATGCCATCAAACCGAAAGGCTTTTTCCTTAATTTCCACAGAAGTAAAGCGATATCCTGCTGCTGTTTCGGGTGGTAATCCCACCAACTCAAATAGCAAGCCATCAAAGGTTTGAAATAACTGAAAAAAGATCGTGTCAGTTCGCATCGGATTATTTTAGCGAATTTTACACGCAAGAATATCGTCACCATTTACCCAGATCATTGCGATCGCCAATCGGTAATGCTTCGCCCAAACCTCACAACGCAGAGACAAGCGATCGGCGAGAGCAAAGAGGGTTTAGCATTTGCGTACATGGATTTTTTGTGAGGAGTTTGGATATTGTGGCGCAAATGCTTAACCCCTAAAGGTTATGGTTGCTGTTGGCTATCTCATGCAATTGTCTCTACCCCCGAATAATTCAAAATCTTTGTATCCGCAGTAACCAACGGGCATCCTAAAACCTTAGCCGTTGCAGTGATAATCTGATCCGAAGGATCGCGATGAAAGCCAATTAACTGAGTTGAAGCAATGGCGATCTGCGGCGTGAGATCTAATAATTGAATCGCTGGGTAAGACAGAGCCTTTTCAAACCATTCCGCAAGTTCGCAGGGAAGAGTCAAGCGATTATACTCAACTAATTTTGCAATCTCCCAACAAGACATGACACTAACCCCGATCGCTGAAGACTCTTGACTCTGAATCGCTGCCGCCGCAGTTTGACTAAGCTTTGAGTCTCCATGTACCCACCAAATCCAAATATGCGTATCTAAAACAATCATCCCAACACATCCCAATCAGAAATTGCCACAGGTTCTAAGGGATCGATATACTCAATTGGGAGACCACGCAATGAATAACTTTTACTTTGAGAAGATGTACGATCAGCTAAGCCAAAAACCTGTAATAGCTTGAGTACCTTCTCCAATTCATTCTCAGACATCAAATCAAGTTTATTAATTAGTAGTTCTTTCACAGACATTTAGTACTTACCTCACTATTCAACATATTGCAAAATTCTTCTTGCTCATCTTCAGTTAACAAATCCCAATCTAATCCGAGATCGCTAGAATTGCTTCTCATTAGAAAGCTGATTTACGAGTTCTATTACTTGCTCATCATCAAGCTGCAAAACAACCATTTTTTCTGAGGATTTGATAATGCTGATTCCATATCAGCATTATACCATTTCTTTTACAGCCGATCTATTTCTGCAAGAAACCACAAAATCCCGCAGGGGTGCAGCATTACCGCAACTGTTTACACATATCACCGTGATCGCTAAACGGTAAAGCTATACCTAAACGAGCAAATGTAGCTACTAAAAACTTAGCCAATCAAAAATCTGGGAAACCGTTAGACTTAAATCAATTCCACTGAGGACAGGTACAGTTTGAGAACCTTCTAAAATTTGAATACGATGCTCAGGCAACACTAACAGAATATTTTCATCTTCAGGATCGAGTAACCAACCTAACTCCGTACCATGGTCTACACAATGCAACAAATTAGCGATCACTTTATTTTGTCTCTGATCGGGAGAAAGTATCTCGATCGCCCAATTAGGATATATTTCAAAACGGTTAGCTACTCGTCCTGATGATTTGCGAGGAATTCTCTCCCAACGAAATACGGAAACATCAGGGACGATTGAGGCTCCCCCAAAAGTACAGCGTAATTCTGAAAAAGCATAGGCAATCTTTGGAGTTTCCACAACTTGGTTGATGTTTGTACATAACTTAACTTGTAACCGACTGTGTTCTCCTTGCGGCATAACTTTTTGAGTGACTTGTCCGTTGATAAACTCTGAGGCGGGTTTGGTCTCAGGTAGTTCTAGAAATGTTTCTAAGCTATAGGGTTTTGCTGCTGTGGTGACCATACATTTTTTCCTTCGCTTTTTTTACTTTTTACTTGCCAATCTGGGGAAACTTGTACGGCAAAACTGTCTCAATAAATTCTATCATCCTCTCGCGATCACCTCGTCCCACTCGATTACAGCCTGTTGAGGCTTTAAGTAGTACAGAAAAAATTTTGAAAGCGGCGCGAAGCGGCGCTTTCAAAATTTTTTCTGGGTTTTAGTTTAGCGCAAAGCGCTGGATCTAACTGATGGGCTAGGATGAGTCCACAAGCCATCAGGCTGAGCAATACCTGCA